>CASQEL010000106.1 GCA_949427775.1 uncultured Desulfovibrionaceae bacterium | reverse complement strand
GGAAGCGCGTTTCGGCGGCAAGGGCCGGGAAATCCGGATTTTGTACGGCGGCAGCGTCAAGCCGGACAACGCCTCGGCCATTCTGCGCCTTGGCAATGTGGACGGTGTGCTGGTAGGAGGCGCTTCTTTAAAGGCGGAAAGTTTCGCCCGCATTATCAACGCCTGAAGCGCGCCGTTTCCGGCCGCCCGTCGTATCGGTCCCACAGTCCGCGGCGCGTGCGCGACGGCGGTTTGAACCGCCGCATTCCGCGCGGGACGGTTTGCCGCCGTTCCCCGGAGAAAGACATCTTTGCCGCCGTCCGGCGTCCAGGCCTTCGGACAGCGTAGGAGGAATCCGTGCAGACACTTATTTTGACGCTCCATATCATCGTATGCGTTCTCCTGATCATTCTTGTCCTGCTCCAGGCCGGCAAGGAAGGCATGGGAGTCATTTTCGGCGGCGGCAACTCTTCCGTGTTCGGCAGCAGCGGCGCGGGAGGCATTCTGGCCAAACTGACGGCCTTCATGGCCGTGCTGTTCGTGATCACCTCGCTCAGCTACACCTTCGTGACCAGCTCCCGTTCCAGCGACGATTCCACCATTCTGGATCTCGACGTCAAACTGGAAGAAACGGCCCCCACGCCGCCGCCCGCGCCCGTGACGCAATCACCGGCGCAACCGGTCGATCAGTCCGCGGCCCCAGCGCAAAACCCGACGTCCGCTCCGGCGCAGACCGCGCCCGCACGGACTGACAGGTAAGCGATCTCCCGCCGGAGCGAGCGTGTTCTTTCAGCTTTGACTTTTGAAAAGGCACAGCGAATCTGCTCCAGAAATCAGAACCACCCGCATAGCGGGTGGTTTGCTCCAGCCCTGTAAGGGCCTGTTACCGGCCAGCGTCTAAAGGCGCCGGCTTTCACTTCGTTCAAGCCCAGTGCCCTTGCCGCTTTGGCCTACCCCTTGAAGGGGTTCTGATATTCCCGCGTACTCAATTTATCCAGCATGATATCGTGTTTCTCCTGCTCTTGGATATATTTTCGTATCGTAGCTTCATTCAAGCCGACCGTACTTACATAGTATCCTTCGGCCCAAAACTTTCTGTTGCCAAACTTGTACTTCAGGTTGGCATGCTTATCGAAAATCATCAGGGCGCTTTTGCCTTTCAAATACCCCATGAAGCTGGACACGCTGATTTTGGGTGGAATGCTGACCAGCATATGCACATGGTCCGGCATCAGATGCCCTTCCAAAATCTCCACCCCTTTGTATTGGCAAAGCTGTCTTAATATTTCTCCAATATTTTTACGCAGTTGTGCAAAAATAATTTTCCTTCGATATTTTGGAGTAAATACGATATGGTATTTGCATAGCCATTTTGTATGAGCCAAACTTTGAGTTTTTGCTCCCATATCAGCACCTTTTCCTGAATGTTTACGATGGGCTTGAACACTTCCATCGTATGGAAAAGGTGCTTTTTTGTATAACTTTTTGTCATCCACCCGCATAGCGGGTGGTTTACTGTTTCAGGCGCTACGCGCCTTCAACTGGCTAAAGCCATAAATCAGCGGCGGCGGGCATCACCCGAACATGATGCCCGCCGTCCCGGCGCGCCCGGCGGCGGGGCTTGCCTTCCGCCTTCCGCGCGTATATAGTGCGTCTATGCGTATGTTTTCGCCCTCCCTCATACCGTCGCATCCCCAGCGCGGTTTCTCCGAAGAACGCTACTGGCGTTCCCAGCTCTAGGGTCAGCCCTCAGTACCTCGTCTGCCGCAAGAGCGCCGTGTTCCGTCCCGTAGCGCAAGGCAAGCATTGACCTTGCGGCGGGTTCACTGCGGCTTCGCCCCATATCGGCCTTGCGCCGTGTCGGTCGAAACCATGCGGCGTTTCGCGGACGGCGTTTTACTGATGGCTGACCGGGCCGTTTTTGCTCTGAACGGCATTGTTTCCACATACCGAGTTTTTTCCGTCCACGGGCTTCCGTGGGCGCGCAAGCGCGTCACGCGCCGGGAGCGTCATTATGTCTTCACCCCGTTTATATCACTGGATCTGCCTGCTGGGCGCCATCGTCCTTGAAGTGGGCGGCACCACCTTCATGAAACTTTCACAGGGCTGGACATGGCCTTTCGCCGCCCAGGCGGGCATCGCGGGAATGCTGGTTCTCATCGCCCTGTCCTACTATCTGCTGTCGCTGTCCACCACGGGCCTGCCCGTAGGCGTGGCCTTCGCCTTCTGGGAAGGGTTGGGACTGACGCTGATCACTCTGTCCAGCGTGCTGATTCTGGACGAACCCATGAACATCTTGCGCTTTCTGGCGTTGTGCGCGGTGCTGACCGGCGCGCTGCTCATTCACCACGGCACGGGACACGGAGCCTCGCGCGCGGCGCGGAGCGGGGCCCGCCAAACGGCCGGAACCTCCGCGCCCGTCGCGGCGACGCGGGGAGGCGAGTGATCATGGACGCCTCGCATTCCTTTTTCAGCGTCTCTGTCCTGCTGGTAATCCTCGCCGCGGCGCTGGATGTGTGCGCCAACCTGCTGCTGGCCCGCTCGGACGGTTTCCGACGGCGGTTTCACGGCCTGCTGGCGCTGTCTCTGGTGGGGTTGGCCTTCGTCATGCTTTCCTTCGCCGTGCGCGGCATGGATTTGGCTGTGGCCTATGCCATGTGGGGCGGATTCGGCATTCTGGGCACGTCGCTGGGCGGATGGGCGTTGTTCGGACAACGGCTCAGACCGTGCGCCTGGGTCGGCATGGCTCTGCTGGTGGGCGGCATGACGGCGTTGCGCCTGAGTTGACGCCGCCGGACCGGCGTTTCCCGCCGGGCGCGTCTTGTCCCGCCCGCTCCGTTGAACGCGCCGCCGCGCATCCGGCGAACAGGGGCTTGTCCGCGTACCTGTCCCGGGGTGGTCCGAACGCCGCGTACAGGCCATCGAAGCGTCTCTGCCCGCCGCCGGAAATCCCGCAGCAGCGGCGCGGAGCGGCGGGCATCATTCCATTTCCGCTCTGAGCCACTCCTTGATGGCGGGCGTCGGCTCGAAAATGCCGCGCAATTTTCCGTATTCCGCCCGGAATCCGTCTGCCAGATCCTGGGGCAGGGGAACTTCCGCCAAATCCACGGCGGCCTCGGAGTTGCGCCGCACCAGACGAACCACGGGATGCTCCTGCCAGGTATCCACCACAAAATACATGGAGTAGTCGTCCTTGGAGCGGACCGGAGGATATTCGGCATGCCAATCGTTGTTGCCCCATTCAAGATACATGGTGACGGCATGTTCCGGGGTCATGTTCCAGTCGATGGGACAGGCGCCGAACGCTTTCAGGTTTGTTGCTGCGGACATGGCAGGCTCCTTGTCTGTATGATGCCGCGGCTCTCCGGAACGGAACATGTCCGACGCGCATCCGTCGACCGCTCCGCAGGCCGAAACTGTTTTTTGCCGTTCTTTTATCGATAATAATTTTTAATAATATGTCAAGAGAAGTCTCGCGGCTTCACAGGGCAAGCGCAATAAACGCATGCTTTTTTGAAACAACAAAGAAATCCTGTAGTGCCCGGCGTATGGAGTAGCAATATTTTCGATAGAGTAGCTTTGTTCGTGCGATTGCCGCGCGGGCGATGGTTGCGATCGTCAGCTCTCGCCGCCGAAGCATGGTACATTGAAGATGCGGCCTGTTCCCGGAGCGCGCACCTGGGGACCGAAAATCGCACGTACACCAGGGAATACCGGGAAAGGATTTTCAGCGCCCGCTGTATCAGGCCATGCGCGAAAAACTCAGGCCGGGGGGATTTGCTCCGCGGTACGAGCATTGGCTGACTCGACCAAAACGCGGTTTTGCGAGTGAACCCGGCTTTTCGCGGACGGCGGATTACTGAGGGCTGCCCCTGGAAGCCAGTGCACGGGCATTATGAATGGCTTCTAACAAAGTGTACTTTTTGGGAAAATCGGTTTCCTCTTCTTGTAGATAAGAAAACAGCCCCTGTCAAACCTCTCCGGACAACAAATGTCCCCTTTGTTCCTCCTTACTTTAAAGTACACTTTACGGAAAAAATTACTTTACATGAGGAGTAGAGCAATGCAGACACGTGGAGCTTTGGGGAATTTACTCAATCGATACAGTGCCGTACTTAAAAAATGCCATTTGCTTAATATATTTGGCAGTTTGGCGGTGGCGACAATGCTATTTTTCGGGGGAGCAGCAATAGTGAGCGCTGCCATTGTTGGTCCGGATGCAGATGGAAACGTTACGATTGGGGCGGGCGACACCCTGGATGATACAGCCCTGAATCAGGGGGCTCCCGCCATAAAGACGCTTACCAATAACGGAAATATATCTATATCCAAAAAAGGCTTGGGTGCTGGCGACATTATAAACCAAGGAAGCATGCAACTTTCTGACGTACCGTTAAATGTTGGGAACAAGTTGACCAATAATGGAGACTTGACAACTTTCGCCGGCACATTTGAAGTTAACACTCTTGAAAACAGTAAGAACATTAGTTTCAAAGAAGGGGATGCCTTTATTAGTGATCTGACAAATACAGCTACCGGAACCCTAAATCTCACTGGCAATAGAGAGTCTGAAGATCCGACCAATGAAAACGGGAATTTAAATGTAACAATATCAAAAACTCTTGCCAACAGTGGAACTATTAACGTTAAGGGGGCAACTCTTTCTTCAAATACACTTGCAAATAGTGGCACCATAAATATTACCAACACGACAAATAGGGGCACTGTACGTGTAGGAACATTTACCAATAGTGGAACTATTACAGTTTCAGGCGATCTTGAGGCACAGCGCTTTATACACAGCAATACTACAAGTATTATGGGATGCGCTGCAAGCGTTGCCGCGCCAGGCAGTGCTGGTGGTCAAATATCATTAAATATTAATGCCGGAGGTAAAATAGCTGTAAACGACATGCCCGCGCCGCAAGGTAACATCACCATTGCGGAGGGTGGAGTTCTTGCTCATGGGACAGACATGTCTGGATTAAAAACGGTTCTTGCTAATGCCGCATCTTTTGGTGTCAATACCTCAGGAGGGGCGTATATTGGCACGAAGCCCCTGGATATTAGCGGCACAAATTTCTCTATAGGCAGCGCACCTGCTTCGCAAGCGGCCACCACGGGAATGATCACTCTTGGAAGTCGCGCGGCGTTGATTGTCGACCAAACTTCCCTGAAGAATTCTTCCGTTTTCTCTGGGGTTACTGCCACAAATATTCTCAATGATGTGCAGGTGCACATTCAAAATGCCAAAGTTGGCGACGATGCTGTCTCTCTCTTTGCAGATAGCGCGGGTAAGGTACTTCCATTCTCCGCAAATGACCTTATCCTGACCACCGACAACAGCATGATAACAAGCACACTGGGACCCGACGGCAGACTGAATAACAGAATTGCCACTGTAGGCAAGGCATTGCCTGGGCTTACAGGCGAGCTTGGCACTCTTGTAAGCAATCTTTACGCAGCAGGATTGAACGATCCTTTTTCTGATTCCCTTGGCATCCGCTTTATGACTCGACTGACACATCAGGATTATCTGCAGAATAATCCTTCCGTGGCGACTCGTACACTTGAAAGCGCGGCTCGAATGGCAGTTGTCGGTATGGCGCCTCAAATGACATTGGCAGCCAGTGAAGCAGCAGGAACGGCAGTAACACAACGTACGAATATGTCACAACCCCAAAGTGGAATACTGTCAGTAGATGATCAAGGCAATATAATAGCCAATCAAAATACTCAAAAGCGCAACCTTGCCCTCTGGATTATGCCGCTGTTCAGAAGTGTCAACGGTTTCGGCATGGAAGCAGGAAATTTTGATTATGACTATAATGGGAAACTGGGGGGTGTCGCCATTGGCGCGGACTACACTTTTGACGATGCAATCCGTGCTGGTATTACCTTCAATATAGGCGGTGGTTATGGTGAAGGATCGGGTGATCTAAACAAAACCACCAACAACATGAACTTCTGGGGAGTTGGCGCATACGCTGGTTGGAGTAAAAACAATTTTGGACTTACCGCTGATATCTTTTATACTTCAACATATAATAAACTTAAGCAGGATTTGCCTGATGCCATGCAGATGGACGACTTGAAAAGCGACATTACAGCCTGGGCCATCAATACAGGACTGCGAGCGGAGTATAAGTTTACCACCAGTATTATGGATATTATCCCCCATATTGGTTTCCGCTATATCAATCTGAATACAGATTCCTATGACATCAAGAGTGGCGGCAACGTTGCCGAGGGCGATTCCTTTACCCAGAACATCTGGACATTCCCTGTCGGCGTCAGCATGACAAAACAGTTTAAGCTGAGTAATGGTTGGGCTTTCAAGCCAACGCTTGACCTGAACGTGACGCCGGCCACTGGGGATATCAAGGCGCAGACCTCCATAAATTTCTGCGGCGTGCCTGGAGATGCTGAAATAAAAACAAAAACAATGGATTATATAACTTATGGAGGTACTGCCGGCTTTGAGATTGGGAACGAAAATCTCAAATTCGGGCTGAACTATGCAGGGCAGTTTGGCGCGGAGAGCTCCTCACATGGAGTCTTTGGTACATTCCGCTACGAGTTTTAACATTTGATCGGCGAATAGTATTATTTGGGGGCTGACCTTGGGGCAGCCCCCAGTGCAACGCCGTCCATGAATCGCCGTCTTTTCCGTCCTGCGGCGTTGCGGCAGGCAAGGTACCAAAGGCTACCCTTAAAACGTCAAAACGCCTTCCGGCCTCTGTGCCGGAAGAAGTCGGATTCCGTCCTGTATCAGGGCTACAGCGCGGTTTTGTAGATGGCGGCTACGGCCTGATCGGTCATGGTGCGCTTAGCCAGACCGCAAGCGTCCTTCCGGGCGCATCCAGGCCGAAAACCTGCAAGCCTCGGAATCGCGCATCTCGGATACCGATGTGGCGACGGAAATGACCGAATTTGTACGGAATCAGATTCTTGCACAGTCGGCTGTGGCCATGCTGACACATGCCAACAGCTCCCCCCGTATGTTGCTCAGCCTGCTGAACGGCTGATATTCCAGCGAGTCCACATGCCGAAAACACGCTATCGGCACGATGCCGCCTATAAAAGTCTGTTCACCGATCCTGAAATGGTGGCCTCTCTGCTCCGGC
>CASQEL010000105.1 GCA_949427775.1 uncultured Desulfovibrionaceae bacterium | reverse complement strand
AGTATCGACATGATTTTCTGACCCGCCATGATCTTGCGCGCATGTTCCACAAGAGAGCGACTGTCGCGAAGCAGGCAGACAACGCCTTGCAGGAGCAGCAGATCTGTTCCGCCGATAGTCCCCCTGACAGGCATGCGATCCAGCGCCGTGCGAATGATATCGGCAATCGGGGCCACATGAGGTTCCACAAAGGAAAGTCCGGTGAGTTTCTCATGCAGAGTCCGCAGAGGGGAAAGGGCCTTGTGAGCCACTTCCAGACGGCCCTCGTACACTCTTCGCCACATTTCATCGGCACTGCGGGTAACTTCGGCCAGCAGGGTATTGCCCAGCCCCCGCACCTCTTCCTCCAGGCCGGATTCCTGTACGGCCTGCGTCTCATCATGACGCGCAAGCGGCGCAACCTTGTACATCTGCCAGCGAAAAGACAGGCGCGCCCGCACATAGTCGGGGCCTACCGTGGAATGGCGGATGATATCGCTCCATTGGCTGTGCCTGTCCACCCAGTCCCTGATGGAACTGTCATAGTTGGCCAGAAAGGTTTCCTTGGCCTGATGGAATTCGTCGCGGAGGCGAACAAGCTCCCGCATGATATCTCCGGCCTTATCCTCGGGAATGGCCCAGCCGGAGAGGAAACGTACCCCGTGCCTGTCCAGATGGGAAAAGGCCCGTGCCTTGAGCGTACCGAAAATGCGCAGTGTCTCCGGATCGGCAATGCGCTTTGAGCCGAGCGAAGCAAGGTCTTCCGGCGGCAGCTTTGCTCCGCCGAAGTCCTCCACAGTCATCTTCCTTCTGGCGGACCAGAGACGGATATCCAGATGGAGGGCCAGCAGATCATCCAAAATACGAATGTCGGAAAGAAGTTGTGGCATATCTCCTCCCTGAAGAGAGGGCGGTTGAAGGTTTTTTGAGTTGGGGCGGCGTTCAGCGAATATTTTCTTCCCTGATAAGCGTATAACCGTCACGCAGCTTGCGGGCCGCTCGTTGGCGCAATTCCAGCACCGGATCCTTGCGGCAGCAGGCATCCCTGGGAACAAGGCGATATTGCCCGCCGGTTCCGGTACGTCCGAAGCGCAGGTGCATTCCGTCAGGCCGGGCTTCTCCGTGCCAGTCCTTGCTTGTGGCTCCTTCCGTGCCGTTTGCGGTTTTGCGCAGGAGAATGGTCGGGCAGGCATCCGCGGAAACGCCGGTCAGGTTGCCGGTGAGAAACTGTATGGCTTCATCGCCGGAAAGCGGGCCTTCACCCGCGGGATGAGCGGAAGAGTCGCCAACGTGCGGAAACATGCGCTGGGCCAGTTCGTGCAGCATGGCCCGTGTTTCGCGTCCGGCCCGAAAAGCCAGCGCCCGGTCAAGGGCATAGGTAATGGGCTGGATGCCGTGCCGTGCCAGCGGCTGATAGCGAACTGTCAGATCCGCCCAGCGGAGCAGGCTGCGTGTGGAAAAGGTGACTTCAATGGCATGGGCAGACCCGTTGTCCGAGAGTTCTCCCATGAACTGTCGCCGGATTTCGTTGGCGTGGTCCACCATGATGTGACAGAGTTGTTGCGGAAGCGCGGGAAAACGCTCCCGCAACAGCTCCTCTTCCACCGAAGCGTCGGGATAGCCCATTTCGCACAGCAGGAAGCGGTCGGCAAAGGCAAGGTTTTGCCGTTGCGTCCCCTGGTACAGGCCGGTTTCATCGCCACCGCCGTTGGTATTGGCCGTAGCCGCAAAGCGAAAGAGCGGATGCGGCGGGACAAGTTCCCCGCCGTTTTCGGATATGCACAGCGGCGAACCGTCCAGTACGCCGTGCAGTCCTGCGGCAACTTCCGGAGCAATCGCATCCAGTTCGTTAAACAGCAGCAGCCCCCCGTAGCGCATGGCCAGCGCAAGCGGGCCGTATTCATAGGTCATATTGCCTTCCTTCAGGCTCAGGTGCCCGACCAGATCGGCAAATTCCAGACGGCCATGTCCGGTCACCTCGAAGACGGGATACTTCAGACGAGCGGCAAGCTGCCTGATGCAGCTGCTCTTGCCGCAGCCCGTCGGGCCGAACAGATAAAGGGGATCTTCCGGGGAAATGAACCAGACAATCACATCCCTGCTTGCCTCGGGGAAGCGGAAGTGCGGGTCAATGGACGGCGTGAGGGCAGTCGCGTCGGCATAGCCCTGTACAAGGGTGCCCGATGCCTTGCCGCCGAAAACCAGACCGGCATCAAGTTCAACCGGTTGCAGGCCGGAAAGTTCTTCATGAAGCGTTGACATGGCGATACCTCCTGAAAAAGCGAACAGCCTCCCTTGTTGCGGGAATCTGTTCGCTTTGCTTACAATGTGTAAAATGGGGAAAATGACAGACTGTCGCGGATCCCCGACCGCATGACGAGATGGCGTCTTACTGTGCCGCTGGAAGCGCGGCTGCATCTTTCGGCTCACAGAGCAGGATGCTCCGGTTCAGTTCCATACCGAAAGGGTTTTCCCAATAGCCGCCTGCCACGACGATATCGTCGTTGTCTTCTCCTATGCGGATGAAGTAGTAGTCTTCGTCCGCCAGCGTTTGTAACAGGGATTCCAGCCAGGTGATTTCCCTGAATTCGGAATACCATTTGATTCCGTTCCAGTACCAGGCATGTTCCCCAAGGGGAGCGGCGATCCGCTGATCCGCGTAGCGCAGCAGGTCTTCCAGCTCCCGCCGGGTCGTGTCGTCTTTCGTTGACGCCAGGGCAAGCGTCAATTTGTCAGATCCGTTGGCTGTCAGCACAAGGCCGACTTCCGAATAGTATCCCATGCAAAAGCCTCCTTTTCAGGCTATCTTATTGATGAAAAGCCGTGAACCGGGTTTCCCTTCCTGTTCGCAATGCGCAAACAGACTATCCACGTCGATATCGTCCAATCCTGCTCCGTGGAGAAGCTCCTCCAGTTCGCCATGCAGTTTTTCCCAGTTCAAACGTCTGGGGCCAGCGGTTCGGCTTTCCCGGAAGCGGTATCCGCCGGACAATACCCAATTTTTAGTACCTGAAAATTGATAAATCTGTCGAAGAGCGACTTCTCTTTTCCTGATATCCGTTTCCAGAGTTTCCCGCTGTTTCTTGAGTGCTGTCAGGTTCTCAATAAGCGGTTCCCATTGGGGCTGGCTGTCTCCCTGAGGAAACTTGGGGCAATTCGCGGCATGGTCGCAGACGGGGCAGAGCGGATGGAATCCACGGATATGCGGCACAGCCTCAAGCGATCCGCCTGTTCGGCAGGACAGGACATGCTGTCGGAAAAGGGCCGCATCCCGCCGCAGTCGTTTCAATGCGGCGCTGCTGTCCGATGCCGGGATCGCATACGGGCCAAAGCTCATGGCGTCCCGCATGGACAGGCAAAGCAACCAGCCTTCCAGATCCACCTGTTCCACGTCATCGGGTAGACTGATTCCCAGCCGCGTCCGGCAGAGCCGGGGAAACGGTATGGGATCGCCGGAAGGAAGCCCGGCGGGGCTCCGCAGGCAAAAGGCCGGAAGGTTCCAGCAATGCCGCAGCATGATTGTCTGGCCGAGAATCTGTTGTTCATGGGCGACATATGGGCTGTCAGGCAGCGTTTCCGTGCTTTTGATTTCCAGAATGCGCACGGCGGGATGAGGATGCTGCCAGACAAGGACAAGATCGCAATGTGCCATGAGCGGCATTTCTCCCTGTTCGCACCGGATTTCCAGCTGGGTAAAGGCGGGGATTCCCAGACCGGACAAGCTTTCCGCCACGCCCTGTTCAAACCAGTGACCGCGTTGCAGCGTGAGCAGACGAGGCAGATTTGTCGGAGCGGGATACAGCTTTGTCGCTACGGCGGCACGGGGACATTCCGCAAAACGGGCGAGCTCGCTCATGCCCAGATATGTTTCCCGTCGGCCGAGTGTTTGCGCCGTCCGGCGTTGCGCACCAAGAGCAAGGCCCTGCCGGAAAATATCCAGCAGGGCCTTGCCGCGATGGGTATCGTGCGGGTGATTGTCTGTGTGTGGGGGCATGTTTCCTCCGGGTTGCTGTTTGTGTGCTTTGCGGTGAAGACGGGCCGTTTTTCATTGCGGAACCGCTGATCAGGCGGCATCCGTGTATTTCCACCAGAGCTTGCGCTGCGCGTTCCAGCGAAATCCCGCCCTGCTCAAAATGTTCCGGCGTAATTGAGTGTCTCCTGTGGCGACGATGCAGGGGCGTCCGTCCTGAGCCGTCACCTGCTGATACACAATGCCTTCCAGCTGCGGCAGCGGGTCGGAGGCTTCCGGTAGACCGCTATTTTCCTCCGTTTGTGAACGGGACGTTCGTGTTCTGCCCCGTTGTCCCGAACGCGGTTCCGTCTCTGGGCGGGGATGCTGTTCGTGACGTGTCGGGGCTTGTGTACCGGCCTTGGCGCTTTCGCCGTCATCATCTTCCGTGATCATGCCCAGCATGGCCGTCAACGCGTATCGGCGCGCGTAGGTGATGGCGCTGCCCATGCCCTGCGGATCGGCCCTGGGCAAAGGCACGACCGTCAGCGATCCTTGCCATTGCCCGGATTCGGCATGGGTGAGCTTGGTCAGCAGACCGATATGGCCCGGTCCCAGCTCCGGGGGAGCGGGGACCGGCAATTGCGTCAACCAGATTTCGTGACGCAACAGGACCTCCCGACAGGCTTCCATAACGGAATTGAGGGTTGCGTAGCGGCTGCGGGTAAAAGGGTTGGTGGCATCCTTGCTTGCCGGAGCACGTTCGTTCTGTACCGCAAGAAGAGCTTTTGCCAGTCGGGTGATTTCCGGGGAGTTCATTTCCAGCATACAACCTCCAGAATAACAGACCGCGCCCTGTCCCGCAGGATAAGGCGCTGTCTGCCGTTGTTTTTGACATATTACTCCGTCTTTTCAACAGGGTAATATAGCTGTGAAATGAGCTGAATAACACGAGAGGAGCCGACGGCTCAGGAGCGCACGAGCTGAATGATTCTTTCCGCTAAGAGCATCACTTCACGGCGTGTACTCAAATCAAGGCTGCTGAAAGAAACAGAGGCGGCAGGGTGTTTCGTCGCCTGCTCGCGGTCTTTCTGTGTCTGAAACAGTTCGTACACCGGGCATTCCAGCAGTGATGCCATCTGCTCAAGACGAGGAAAGCGAGGAGCGACCAATCCCCGTTCTATGCGTGATAACGAATCAGCGCCAATACCGAGCCGTTCGGCGAATTCGGCCTGGTTCCAGCCCATGAGGCGTCGCTGTGCAGTGATGTTTGCTCCTACAATAGTTGCAAGCCGCTGTTTTTTTTGATCGGCCACGCTATCCTCCTTTCCTGACAGAAAAGAGTACATGGGAAAAGTCCCCTAAAAAACAGCACAAAAAACAACTATTGATATTTTATGCCTTATTGTTATACTTGTATCGTGCGTGCGAAATGCGAGGCTATGAAAAACCTCTTGCCGCAATAAGGATAGCATATCAAGTAGATATATTTTTATTTTTTCCTGATACTGAAAAATGCAGGATTATCTATTTTACAGTTTTCATGGTGCATATAAAAATTGTCTTTTTGTATTCTGCGAAATACCGTTAACCTAACTTCATACATGCGAAATATACATTTGCAATAGCGGTATATGATCAGGAAAAAGCAGGGAAAAATTTTTCGGAATTCCGTCTGATGGAACAATGATCCCGTAAGACCTGTTTCAGGAAGTCTTTCCCTGTTCCGGCGGGGAAGGGGATGTGCCGAGAGGATTTTCATGCCAGTCAAGCGCGATATGGATTCTACGGCGGGGGCCAAGCTACTCCGGCTTTTCCTGAGGCTCATGGCCGACAGAAACAGGCATTTTCAGGCTGACCTTGCGGTCTGGCTCAACTGTTCCAAGCAGATGATCATGCGTCTCATGCGCGAGATAGAGGGGGTTGTCGGCGTCAGGCTGAAAATGGGCATGGATGATCGCCGTCGCTGGTATCAGCTTTGCCCTGATTCCCGAATGCCGTTGGGGCTGGATTGCGAGGAGCTGCGCTTTTTGCATATCTGCCGCGACATGGCCTGTTCTTACCTGCCCGCGCAGGTGCTGCGGCGAGTGGGAGACATCCTTTTCCGTCTGGCCATGCAACTGGCGGACTCGCCCGCCAGTCTGGACGGCGGGAAGCACGCCGCGCGTTTTGCCTTTTTCAGCAAGGGGCGCATTGATTACACGCCGCATTTTGCCCATATTGATTTGCTGATTCGGGCCGGAGAGGAAGGGCGCGTCTGCCGGATTCTCTACAAGGCGGCCGGACGCCGCGAGGAAAAGGAGTATCGTTTTGTCGTCGGTCGCATGCTTTGCATGAACGGCGCCATCTATGCCCTCGGTTCGGAGCTGGAAGATAACGATCGGACTGTGCGGCGCGTGATCAGTCTGGCTGTGCATCGCATTCGGGATGTCACGCTTACAGATGTAATCCTGACGCTCTCCTTTCCCGAACCGAATCCCGGTATGTTCGGTCTGCCGTGGCATGAGCCGCGGCGCTTTCATATTCGCTTTGCTCCGGGCAAGGTTTCCGACTATGTGCGCGAACGCATCTGGGCGGATGAACAACGTCTGGAAGAGTTGCCCGACGGCGGGGTCCTGCTGGAAATAACCACATGCAGTGAACCGGAGCTGCTCGCATGGGTACGCAGTTTCGGGAACAATGCCGAGCTGTTGGACTCCGCATCAATGGCTGGAGGAGAAAAGACGCATGAACAGAATGCCGAAGATATGCTGTAGCCGTTGCGGTTCCGAGAATACGGAAGTTCGGAATAGTCCGCCGGATGCGCCGTCGCTGATCGGGTTGGCGGAACGTCTCCTGCGGCGGATCCGACCGGGAGGCCCGCTTCTGTCGGGCGGCAGGCATGTGATCGTCTGCCGGGACTGCGGGTATGTGGCCTGCCTTTATGTGCGTTAGAGCGTGATGCTATTGATATTCATACATCGTGAGCTGGCGGCGTTTTGAATATAGTGCCTGTGCATGGCATATAACATTTTCAAATAGGAATAATTGAAAATTTCGTCAAAGGAATATTCTCGCATTGCAACAGGCGCAAAGTCACCGATGCATGGAAACATGATTCCATTTGCAAAGAAATACAGGAAAAATTCCTCTGCTCTGCCTGTGAATGTGAGTGCAACGCCGATTACAATACGGCGTTGCACATTCTGGCGGCAGGGCG
>CASQEL010000104.1 GCA_949427775.1 uncultured Desulfovibrionaceae bacterium | reverse complement strand
TACGAAGTATTTTGTGTTATGCGGTACTAGAGCAGTTCACGGTTGAAATGCTCCAGCTCGTCCGCCGCAACGTCGCGGGACGGAAAAAGGCGGCTTTGCCGTGGTCGGATTGCTGACAAAGTCTCCATTCTCAAAATGGAGACTTTTCATTTGATCAAGATTATTTTATTGGAATGTATAATTAAGAAAAAAAACAGACTCTAAAAATAGAACTGGTCCCACAAGACCATGTTCTACGGTTTGATAGTGCGCAGGGCCTCTCAAAAAATTTTACAGTCGGCGTAAAAAAGCCCCCTTTTTCTCTCCAACCGTACACAAAGGAGGGGTCAATGATCTGAAGCGGCTTACGGCGCAAACACTGTGGAGCAGCGTTTGTCGTCAGTCTGCTCCCGGCTTTGCCGGGGTGTATGACTTTCTCGGGCAGTTCATGAGAATTTAACATAAACCGTATAAAATATTTAAATTTTTTTGACTATTTCCGTAATATCCGTCGGCCGCCGCGCAGTTGTGCGAAGGCCGAGTTTGACTGCTTTGGTACTATAGTTGCAGAATCAGGGTAAAAGGCGCGTTTGATGCCCGAAACACAGAGGTTCGGTTCTGATTTTCCAGTGTTCCCGGCGAGCACAATCGACCATAACAAGCTGTTTTTAAGCATCTGCACCTGTAGTAGTGGAACTCATTTCATAATTTGGCCCAAGGGCTGAGTTATGAAGATCATTCGCCAAAAAACGTGGTTTTTGGTTCATTCACGGCGCTTTTCGCGCCGCGCCGGGCTCTCGTCCGGCGTTAGAAGCCATTGCATACGAATCATGAAATGACGTCTCATCATAGACAAGAGGACATCTGCCCGCCGGTGCTGAAAATGCCCGCAGGTTTTCCTCTCGGCCGGAGATGATCCGGACATACGTATCTTGAAACATACCTCACATACAGCGCAGGATATTCTCATGCCGCAACATAAGCTCAATACTCCGAGCGCCCTGGAGTCCCTTGCCGAAAGCGACTATGCCAGGGTGTTCGAGCTGCTGCATACAGGCATTGCCGTCATGTCCGCAACGGGCATGTTTCTTTATTGCAATCAGGCTTTTCTTGACATGTTCAATCTGCCTTCCGATATCCGGGGCAGACATGTTTCCGAATTTTTTCTTACCGGTGAACAGGGGGTCATGGCCACTATCCATACGCGCAAACCTACCTTTTGTTCCAGTTTGACCACCACCAACGCCCAGGGCATTTCATTCCGTTATCCCCTGCTGGACGACAAGGGAAAGCTGTTCGGGGTGATCATTGAGAGCATTTCTCCCAGCATCGGGCGGGAAAGAATGGAAAAGCTGCTGGACACCATTCACGACCTCGAGGAAAAAAGCAATTATTTCGAGCAGAAAGCACGCAAGAAGACCGGCAGCCTGTATACCTTTGAAAGCATCATCGGCGAAAGTCCCGCCACTATGGCGCTGAAGGACAAAGGCAGACGCTTTGCCAAAAGTGAAGAGCCCATCCTGTTGCTCGGCGAGAGCGGCACAGGCAAGGAACTGGTGGCCCAGGCCCTGCATTCAGCCAGCCTGCGCGCGGACAAGCCCTTTGTCACAGTCAACTGCGCGGCTCTGCCCCATGATCTTATGGAAGCGGAACTGTTCGGGCATGAAGGCGGGGCGTTCACCGGCGCAAAATCCGGCGGAAGCAAGGGGAAATTTGAACTGGCCGACAAGGGCACCATTTTTCTGGATGAAATAGGGGAACTTCCCCTGGCCATGCAGGCCAAGCTCCTGCGCGTGCTGGAAAGCGGAGAAATCCAGAAGCTGGCGCACAAGGGGCATCTGCACTCGGATTTCCGGCTGATTGCCGCGACCAACAGAAATCTGGAGCAGTGCGTGGAAGAAGGAACGTTCCGGGAAGATTTGTACCATCGGCTGAATATTCTGGAGCTGACCATCCCTCCCCTGCGGGAACGCCTGAGTGACATTCCCCTGCTGGCCCGTCATTTCATCGAACTGCATGCCGGCCCTCGGCGCGCCAGGGAAGTCCAGATTTCCAACGAGCTGTACCGCGCCTTCGGGCTGTACCCCTGGCACGGCAATATCCGTGAATTGAAAAACGTGCTTACATACGCGCTGTTCTGTCTGGAGGAGGACGGCAATGTTCTGCTCACCCGGCATCTGCCCGAGCGTTTTTTCCGCGAGCTGCGCAATGAACAGCCCGAGCCGAAACAGGAAGAACTTCCCCCCGATAATCTGAACATGAACGAAGCCAGCGCCCAGGCCGAGCGCAAGGCGCTTCTGGCCGCGCTCTCCGGCACAAAATACAACAAATCCCTTGCCGCCCGGGTATTGGGCATTTCCCGCAACAAGCTGTACAAGAAGATGCGGGAATTTGACCTGCTTTCCCCTTCGGCCAGAAACAATTAGAGCAGTTCACGGTTGAAATGCTCCAAAAGATGTGGGGCTCCGCCCCACCCCCCGCCGGGGGCATGATGCCCCCGGACCCTCCATTTTGCCGGTCGGCGCTTTGCGCCGACCGGCCATTGGGGGTGCAGGGGAATCATTCCCCTGCCGGGGGGTTTGGGGACGAGCAGCCCCCAAGAACGCATTTCAACCTGAAAATGCTCCAGGGAGTGTTGACACTATAGAATTTTTGTTTGCCCGCAAGGAAGATGCGCGTGTTTTGACGGCAATGCCGGTCGCAAAAGGAACTCCACCGGCCTTATCCGGTGGAGTTCTCAACTGTAAACGGAATGAAACGCGCGGCAGGAGGCAAGTCCGGGTTATGGACCCATCATGTTTCGCACCGGGGCCAGAACCATCTCGGGCCAGATGCAGATGCAAAGTACAGACAGGCACATGATGAAGATGAACGGCGCGGCCCCCCTGTAGATAGACATGACCGGAATATGTGAACAGACCCCGCGCACCACGAAGACATTCAGGCCAACCGGCGGCGATATGCCCGCCAGAACCATCATCATGGTCACGAACACGCCGAACCATATCGGGTCTACCCCGTACTGCTGGGTGATCGGAAACATGAAAGGCATGGTCAGCACCAGAATGGACGTGGATTCCAGAATACAGCCCAGAATGAGGAAGAGAACGAACATCATCATCAGCAGCATCGTATAGGACATTTTCATTCCGACGAAGACGTCCACCATATGACGGGTGGTGCCGGTGGTGACCAGAAAGCGCGACATGAGCCAGCCGCCGATGAACAGGAAGAAGATGGCCGCGCTCATCGTGGCCCCATCCCGGAAACTTGAGACAAGCGTTTTCTTGTTCAGGCGGCGCATGCAGGCCGCAATGATGATGACGCCGACCACGCCCAGAGCCGCGGCTTCGGTGGGGGTGGCCAGACCGCCGTAAATGCCGCCGATGACAATGCCGAACGTCACCATGACGGGAATGGCGGAAGGCAGGCACTCAAGGCGTTCCTTCCAGGTGGATTTGGGCTGCGTGGGCCCCAGGGCGGGGGAGATGTAGCAACGGATGATGCAGTACAGGGAGAACAGGGCGGTGACCAGCAGACCCGGGCCGATGGTGGCAATGAACATCTGGCCTGCGGACTGGTCGGTGAGCACGGCATAAATGATCAGGAACACGCTGGGCGGAATAATGGCCGCCAGCCCACCTGACGCGGCAATGGCTCCCGCGGCCAGGCCTTTGTCATAGCCGGCCTTTTCCAGTTCGGGAATGACGGTGGAAGCCATGGTGGCGGATGCCGCCGCGGTGGAGCCCGTTACCGCGCCGAACGCGGCCGCCGCCATAATCCCGGCCGCCGCCAGACCGCCGGGCAGAAAACCGATCCAGCGCCGGAACGCGATAAAAAGATTGCCCACGATGTTGGTATGGTAGGCGATGGTTCCCATGAAGATGAACAGGGGGATGCTCATCAGGGAAAAGTTGCTTGCCTGCTCCCAGGTGACGAACATGGTCTGGGTTGCCGCGTTGACCGGCCCCAGCGTGACGCTGAGCCCGATACTGGCGACCACGCACATGGCGTAGGCCATGGGCATGCCGAGAACGGACAGAACGAGCATGACAACAATGCCGAAATAGCCGAGCATGACCATATCCATCAGCGTACCCCTCCCGTGCGGAATTGTCTGTAGCTGCTGACCACATTACTGAGCAGGGCCAGAGTAAGCAGCAGAAATCCCAGAGTCATGATCATGCGCATCGGCCAGAAAGGATAGCGGAAGTCGGTGCCGCTTTCCTGCAGAACAAAGGCGGTGTGGATTTCCACAGAGCTGCGCACGGTGGCGGCCAGCATCCACAGGCAGGCCACCGCCCTGGTCAGCATATCACATAACGATTTTATTTTTTGGGGATAATTTGCGTAAAGAATATCCAGAAGGATATGGGAACGATCCAGTTCCACCCTGGAGGCGGCAAGAAAGATGGCGCCGATAAGAAAAAGGCCGCTGCCTTCAATGGCCCAGGAAAGAGGAGTGGCAAAAAAATTGCGTCCTATAACGTCAATAAGAATGACGATGAGAATTGCCGGATACAGCACATACATACTGACGCTGAGAGCTATGTCGGACGCCTTGTCCACTCCGCGCATCCATGGAGACGGGGAGGGAGGGGAACAGCCGTTGGACGCAGTGTTCTGTGTCATCGAAACTTCCTTGTATGATTTGAAATTTCCCGTTCGAGAAAAAGACGGTATTGTGGAATTGCGGTGAAAATTTCCTTTCGCCGCCACAGTATGAGAGCGGACACGGCCATATGACAGGAAACAGTCTGTCCGGTCCGAAAGGTTCCATAGCGGTCCAGACCACTTCAATACGGGACTGAACATCCGGGCCCTCAGTACCCCGCCTGCCGCAAAGCCGCTGTGTTCCGTCCCTCGGCGCCGCAAGGATGTGTGCCTTGCGCCTTTCCGGTCGAAGAAATGCGACGTTTCGCGGACGGCGTTGTAATGAGGGCTGACTCCGGAGCATTTTCACGATGAACATGCTCTGCCGGTGCGAGAGCAGGCGACCGCCGTAAAGGCGCAAGCGCAATGCCTATGCACTGTTATATGCCGGAGCAGACGTGTCTTCCACCTGTGACCTTGTACAAAGTCACAGCGAATCCACTCAAGGCGGCAGCAAATGCTGCCGCCTGTCTCAAGGCATTTTTTCGGCAAAAACGCTCCGGGTCTAGAATCCGTCGATGATGCCGTGGATCATGTTTTTGGGGTCTTCCACATATTCCCGGATTTCCCGGATGCTCATGGCGTTGTATTTGGCCGCGGCGGCGCGGAAGTCGTTGGCGAACTCTTTGGCCGGGAGGCCCTTCTTTTCATTTTCGGCGATAAAGCGATCCCATACAGTATCGCCTGCCTCAACCCAGCGCTTCTTTTCTTCCGGATCAAGAATGATGATTTCAATACCGGCGGCCTTGAGTCCTTCAAAGCCTCTGTCTTCAAGCTTGGTGTAACCTTCGGACATGTGATTGGCGGCCAGACGGAACTTGTAATACAGCTCCTTCTGCATCTCTTTGGACATATTGGCGAAGGTTTTCTTGTTGATGCCATAGCTGATGGCGGTGTTGCTCATGCCGGTGACGGTGACATACTTGGCCACTTCGTGGAAGCGCCAGGGGATCATGCTGCCTACCGCCCAGGCCACGCCGTCCACCACACCGCGCTGCAAGCCGATAAAGACGTCGGGCGTGGGAATGGCCACGGGTGTTGCGCCCAGCGCGATGAGGGTATTGCGCATCACTTCGCCGCCAAAGCCCATGATGCGTTTGCCCTTGAGGTCTTCCAGCTTGCGGATCGGGGTAGTGCAGATCAGACCCTGCACGTCGAAATGGGGAATCCAGGCCAGGTGAACCTGCTGGTTTTCGACTTCCTTTTTGAAGTACTTCGGGTACATCTCTTCCATAAGCTGAGTAGCCACGACCACGCTGTTGGTGAGGAAAGGCAGGCCATCGGCGTGGAACAGGCTGAACGCGCCCTGGTTATGAATATGATATATCTGGGTGATGTCCACCAGTCCGGCCCGGAGGGCTTTCCAGCCGTCCACCAGACCGTGCAGAGACTGGCCGAAATACCGATCGAACTTCAGGCGTCCGCCGAACTGGTATTCAAGATAGCTGAAGGTTTCCCAGTGGATACCGTGACCGATGTCGCCCGCGTTGGGGTAGTAGCAGGAGCATTTGAGCGTCAGGGCATCCTTGTTGAAATCTTCCGGTTTCATCTGCGCCTTGTCCCAGGACTGGAGAGGCCTGTCTTTGGCTTCGGCGCCGTAGTATATCCATCCCTTGTCGTTGTCCGCGATCATTTCCGGAGTGAGCTGAGTGATGTAAGGCTCATTGCCCGGAGAAATCTGCTTGGCAAAGGCGGTCCCATTCCATACATGACCACCTGCAAGAATTGCGGCCGCAGTTGCGGCGCTACCTTTTATAAAATTTCTTCTGCTCATGTAGCCTGGGAAATGCGTACTCATAGTGCTCCCTCGCAAGTACTGTGTTGAACGGAGTAAGCTGAAAACAGCTTCACGTACATTCTGTTACATTACTGAATATTTTGCATATCCCCCTTATTAAATGTCGGAAATGATACAGACGGAACGATAGTGCGCCGGAAACGGGGATGCCCTGTTTCCGTAGAGATAACTTACTGTTAGCAATGATTGTGCCAAAAAGGATTTGCCGCGTGTTTCGGCGGCGTGGAGAATGAAAAAGTGTAACATTTGTTTCATTTTTGAACAGCATCAACAGGCTACGATATAATAATTCATTGAATTATATTATAAAAATATAAAAAAATACTCTGCATGATGATACAAATTGTATTCAATCCAGTACAATTATTTTTTACAGATACACCACAGAAAAATAACTATGCAATATTTCATTTCCGGACGCACATGAGGAATAGTGCTTTTGGTTGTCCGCCTTTTGCATGCTGACAGGTGACAGGCGGTGGGGCATGCCGCATCAGCTTGTGAAAAGAGAGCGAAATCCGGAGGAACAGGCGGCCGCCGCGAAGGCATACGCGCATTACATGTACGCTGTTCCCTGCCGGAGCGAGCGTGTCTTTCAGCTGTAACATTGTGAAAAGTCACAACGAATCCGCTCCAGGGGCAGCCCTAGAGTATTTTCAGGTTGAAATGCGCTCTTGGGGGCTGCTCGCCCCCAAACC
>CASQEL010000103.1 GCA_949427775.1 uncultured Desulfovibrionaceae bacterium | reverse complement strand
AGAAACTTTAGATGTTTTTGTGTACTAGAGAATGACGACTTTTTTGATATAATGCACGACTTCTTCCGGCGTGTCGCAGACGGTGAAGAGATTTTCAATTTCTTCCTGCTTGATGTATCCGTTGCTGACCATGGAGTTGCGGAGCCATTCCAGCAGGCCGCTCCAGAAACGGGAATCATACAGGATGATGGGGAATGCCTTGATGCGTTTGGTCTGCGCCAGGACAAAGGCTTCCGAGAGTTCGTCGATCGTTCCCATGCCGCCGGGCATGACCACATACGCCATGGCGTATTTGACGAACATGAACTTGCGCACGAAAAAGTAGCGGAAGTTGCAGCGGGTGGTGACGTACGCGTTGCAGCCCTGTTCGTGGGGAAGGTGGATATGCAGGCCTACGGAAGGGCCGCCCGCTTCGGCGGCGCCCTTGTTGGCGGCTTCCATGATGCCGGGACCGCCGCCGGAGATGACGCCGTAGCCGTTTTCCACCAACAGACGGGCGATTTTTTCCGCCGCCTGATAGTGGGGTGTCTCCGGTGTGGAGCGTGCGGAACCGAAAATGGAGATGCAGTTGGTCTTCAGGGCGTTCAGCGTATCAAGCGCGCCGACCATTTCGCCCATCACGCGGAAGACACGCCAGGACTCGGTGGTGGAGGCGGACAGATCGTCGATGATATTTTGTCGTATATCGGACATGAATCCTCCCGGAGAAATATGTTGCGGCGTCGGAGGCCCCGGCCTTTTTCGCGGACCGGTGTCGCACAAGGACGTCGGCATATGAAACGCACCCGCGACGCGGGACTCCCGGTACGAAACAAGGGGTGCGAATCCGTTTTTTGCTGAACATTCAGTATACTCATGACAACTATGCCGTGCAACAGGAAATGAGTCCGCACTTGCGCTCCTGACGGCGTCAGGGCATAGTGAGCCGTGCATGGGGGCGGCCGCCGGAGCAGGTCCGCTGCGAGTATGCATTTTTTCGGCCATGAAGAATCAAGCCCTGCTTACGATTCCAACGGAGGCTTTCTGATGAAGGTACAGCTTTTCGGCGCCGCCCGAACGGTGACCGGCTCCTGTTATATGATTGAGGCCTGCGGAGCGCGTTTCACCGTGGATTGCGGTATGCACCAGGGGAACAAGGCTATTGAAGAGCGCAACTTCAATACGGACATGTACCGTCCTGAGCAGATTGATTTTATCCTGATGACGCATGCGCATATCGATCATTCCGGTCTGTTGCCGCTGATGGTGCGCCGCGGTTTCAGCAATCCCATCTATTGCACGGCGGCCACGCGGGAATTGCTGGAGCTCATGTTGCAGGACAGTGCGCATATTCAGGAGATGGAAGCGGAATGGCGCGCCAGAAAATACAGTCGTCGAGGATTGAAAAAAGCGGCGGAACCGCTGTATACGGTACAGGATGCCGTCAATACGGCGCAATATTTTCAATCTGTGAACTACCGCCGGACGTTTGAACCCCACCCCGGCATCAAGGTGACATACTATGACGCCGGACATATCCTCGGTTCGGCCTTTATCGTGGTGGAAGCCACGGAAGACGGCAAAACCACGCGCGTCCTGTTTTCCGGCGACCTGGGACGCCGGCATGCGCTTATCGTTCGGGATCCGGAACCGCCCGTGGCCGTGGATTACATTTTTATGGAATCCACCTACGGAGATCGCGACCACAAAAACGAAGGCCAGAGCGACGCCGAATTGGCCGAAGCCATCGCGTACAGTCATGGGGAAAAGGTCATCATTCCCGCCTTTGCGGTGGAACGCACCCAGGAAATTCTGTACTGTCTGCACATGCTGGCCCGGCAGGGCAAGCTGCCCGCGGACATGCCCGTCTTTGTGGACAGTCCGCTGGCTATCAGGGCTACGGACGTGTTCCGCCGCCACAAAGATCTGTTTGACGAAGACGCCACACGTCTGCTGGCTTCGGGCGATGACCCCTTCGCGTTGCCCAACCTGACCTATACGCTCCGGGCCGATGAATCCCAGGCGCTGAACGATCTCGCCGGTCCGGCCATCATCATCTCGGCCAGCGGCATGTGCAACGCCGGGCGCATCAAACATCACCTGAAGCACAATTTGTGGAAGCCGGGGGCCAGCATCGTTTTCGTGGGCTATCAGGGCGTGGGCACGCCGGGCCGCAAACTTGTGGAAAACGCCGGGTCCATCAATTTATTCGGAGAAGATGTGACCGTCGCGGCCCGCATTTTCACCATAGGCGGTTTTTCGGCGCATGCCGGGCAACACCAGCTGCTGGAATGGGTATCGCATGTGGCTAAACCCGGCACGCAAATCGTGCTGATTCACGGGGAGGAAAAGGCGCAGACGGCGCTGGCCGGGTTGATCAGGGAACGTTTCGGCCTGGACGCGATAGTGCCGGGCTATATGGAAGAGCTGGAACTGGTGGCGGGAACGGCCGCCGTGGCCACGCTGCACGAAAGCGCGGCGCACCCCCGGGTGGATTGGGATTTCCTTGCCGGCGACATCGAAAGCAAGTGGGGAGCGTTCAAGACCAAGTTGGCCACCATCGAACAGCGTCCCTGGGTGGAGCAGACGGAGCTGCGCGAACGCATGATGCGTATGAATTACGAACTTACGCGCCTTATCTCGGGGATGTAAGGCATGCGTATCGTAGCCGGAGCCTTCGGCGGACGTATTCTTAAAACGGTGGAAGGGCCGGGATACCGGCCCGCCATGTCCAGGGTGCGGGAAGCTCTTTTTTCGATGCTGGAGTCGCGCGGCGTGGTGTGGTCGGCCTGCGCCGTGCTGGATCTTTTCGCCGGCAGCGGGAGCCTGGCCTTCGAGGCGCTCAGCCGTGGAGCCCGTTCCGCCATGCTGGTGGAATCTTCTCCCCGGGCCGTGGCATGTCTGCGGCGGAACGCGGCCATGCTGGGATTGGATGATGCGCGTTGCCGCATCGTGGCCGAAGATGCGGCCCGCACATTGCGCTCCCGCCCCTGGGAAGCCTTTGACGTGGTTTTCATCGATCCGCCCTATGGAAAAAGTTTGCTGTCGCCCACGTTGAAGGCTCTGATCCGCAATGAATGGGTGACGCCGGAAGCCCTGGTGTCGGCGGAAGTCGAGGTCGCAGCGCCTTTTGCGGCGGAGAAGGCGCATGCGCAGCTGGAATTGCTGACCGAACGCGCCTTCGGACAAACCCGGATCTTGCTATGGAAAAAGATAAAAAGTGCATAGCCGTCTATCCCGGCACGTTTGATCCTTTGACCAACGGACATTTGAGCCTTATCCGGCGCGGCAGCGAGATTTTCGATACCGTCATCGTGGCTGTGGCCGACAACACTCCCAAGGCTCCGCTCTTCACGCACGAGGAGCGTGTGACGATGGCGCGGGAAGCCATAGGCGATGCGCCCGATATCATCGTGGAACCGTTTTCGGGGCTGCTGGTGGACTATGTTGTCCGTCGGGGAGCGGACGTGATTCTGCGAGGGTTGCGGGCGGTGTCTGATTTTGAGTACGAATTTCAGCTGGCGCTGATGAATCGTCGTTTGCGGCGCGAAATTCAGACCGTGTTTCTCATGACGGACTACCAATGGCTGTACATCAGCTCCACCATCGTCAAGGCGGCTGCCAGCCACGGCGGCGATGTGAACGGCCTGGTGCCTGATAATGTGCTGCGCCGCCTGCGCGAGAAATACGATCTCGGAGAAGTGCGGCAGGGGACGCCCTGTCTTGCCCCTTCCGTGGGGGGCTTTCGGGTTTCCTGAGCATGGAGCGTATCCCCTTGCGCGTCATCTGTCTCGTCGGCCCTACAGGCGCGGGCAAAACCGCGATCGCCCTGCGCCTGGCCAATGCGTTGGGCGGGGAAGTCGTCAATGCCGATTCGCGACAGGTCTATCGCGATTTCCCCGTCATCACAGCGCAGCCGTCGCCGGAAGAGCGGGCCGTCTGTCCCCATCATCTGTATGGTTTTCTGAACAGCGAAGAAAAAATTTCGGCCGGTCAGTGGGCGACGCGCGCCGTTGCGGCAGCCGCCGCAGTGAGCGCGCGGGGCGCGGCGCCCATTCTGGTGGGGGGAACCGGTTTGTATTTCAAAGCGTTGCTGGAAGGCATCGCGGACATCCCGCCCGTGGACCCGACCGTCACGCGGGCCTTGACGGAGGAGTGCGCCGCCCGTGGGCCGGAAGTCCTGCATCAGCGCCTGCGGGAGGTGGATCCTGTCTACGCGGCGCGTATTCATCCCCATGATCGGCAGCGTATCATCAGGGCGCTGGAAGTGGCGCGGGGGACGGGCCGATCCTTCAGCTGGTGGCATGAGCACGCTGCCGTCACGCCGCTGTGCGCCGGTCTCCGACTGGGAGTGCAGATGGATCTTGCGACGCTGACGCCGCGCCTGGAGCGGCGTATTGACGCCATGCTTGAGGCCGGGGCGCTGGAAGAGGCGCAAGAGGCCAGAAAACGTTGCGATGATCCTGCGAAACCGGGGTGGTCGGGCATCGGCTGTGCGGAACTGTATCGCCATCTGGCGGGAGAGCTGACTCTGGAAGACGCCCGCGGTTTATGGGCGCGCAACACCCGCGCCTACGCGAAACGCCAGTTGACGTGGTTTCGCGCCGATCCGCATCTGCACTGGTACGCTCCCGATGATGCGGAGGCGTTGATCCGACGGGCTGAACAATACGTGGCGACCGTGTGAATTGTTCTCGGGAAGGGGACCGGAAGGATGCCGTCGGCAGGCTGACGCCGAAGAGGAAACCGGAAAGCGCTCAAGAGATGCGTCATTTCTTCACAAACTCTTTATTTGTCTGTTTTTTGCAAAAAAACCTTGAAAATCGCCGTGCTGGAAATGCGCGACGCCCATTGTTACGGGGAATGCCCCTTGACGGAGTCCTACCCGTAGGATAACCAATCTCTCAATCTGTCTTGTGATGTATGAGCATTCCGGTGGTGCCTGCCGGATGTGTGAAGTCGTGCGCGCGAAGACGGAGAATGCTTGTGGCCTGTGGCCTCCGGCAAGGTGTCTGGGGGGTAATAATGTTCTGCATCCAAAAAGGACAATCACATGAGGAACGGTAAAACACTGCTGCGATGGATGGGTGTGATGGTGGTGGTTGCCGTGGCCGGTATGGGCTGCGTCATGTTGTCGACGACGGATTCCGCCGCGGCGACTCCGGCGCTGGAGGCCACAGACAGTGGCGCGCCTTCGGCCATGGTACTCTTTCCGGTAAGCGACAAACCGAATCCCAAGGGCGCGGGCATGCGTCCCGTGGTATTCAACCACCTGATTCACGAAAAAAAGGTGACGGATTGTCAGACCTGCCACCATACGGAGGACATGGTCGCCTGCACCACGTGCCATACGGTCGAGGGCAAAGTCGAAAACGGCAAGACCATTCCTCCGCTGGACAGGGCCATGCATGCGGAAAATATTGCTCCGCGCAAGGGAAACACGCCTTCCAGCTGCGTGAGCTGTCACAACGAAAATCTCAAGCGCCGCGAATGCGCCGGTTGCCACAGCATTGTCAAACCCGCGCGCAATGAGGCGTACTGCGCCACCTGCCATAATGTCACCCCCGCGATGACGCCCAAACAGATGAAGCTCGGCAGCGAAGGCAAGCTGCCCGCGGAAGAAAACGCGGCGCTGGCAGCGGAAACCGTGCTTGCCAAAAAGCCCGTGCCGTACATCGCTCCGGAGGATGTGCCGTATCGCGTCAACATCGACGCTCTGTCCGAACAATATGAACCCAGTCCCTTTACCCATGCCCGCCATCTGAGTTCGCTCATGCGGCGTATGGGCGATGACAAGCTGGCGGCCGCGTTCCACAACAACCCCGCCACGCTGTGCGCCGCCTGTCACCACCGCAGCCCGCTGTCGGCCACGCCGCCCAAGTGCGGAAGCTGCCACGCCAGGGAAATCAATCCGGCCGCGCCCGAGCGCCCCGCGCTCAAGGCCGCCTATCACCTGCAGTGCATGGGTTGCCATGACGGCATGAAAGTCGCCCGACCCAAAAACACGTCCTGCACCACCTGCCATAAGGAACGCGCGAACTAGCGCGGAGAGGAGCACAGTATGAACCGCAGAAAATTCCTTACGATTCTGGGAAGCGCGGGTGTGGCCTCGGCCCTTGGCACGGCGACAGTCGCCGAAGGGGCCGGGTCCGTGGTGTATCCCTACTACCCCGACAGCTTCGGCGTGCTGCACGACACCACGCGCTGCATCGGATGCCGCCGTTGCGAAGAGGCCTGCCAGAAAGTCAACAATCTGCCCATGCCGGAGAAACCCTTTACCGATCTTTCGGTGCTCGACACCAAACGGCGCCCCACGGCGTACGCCTGGACGGTGGTCAACAAGTACAATGTCAACGGTAAAGACGTATTTCGCAAGCTGCAGTGCTATCATTGCAACGATCCGGCCTGCGCCTCGGCCTGTTTTGCCAAATGCTTCAAAAAAGAACCCGACGGCAGCGTTTCTTATGAGGGCAGCCAGTGCGTGGGTTGCCGGTACTGCATGGTTGCCTGTCCGTTCTATGTGCCCGGCTTCCAGTACGACGAGGCCTATGACCCGTTGGTGCAGAAATGCACGTTCTGCCGTCCGCGCCTCCAGAAAGGTCAGCTTCCCGGCTGCGTGGAGGCCTGCCCCATGGACGCCCTGACCTTCGGCAAACGCTCCGACCTCATCAAGATTGCCCGCAAGCGCATCCAGGACAATCCGGGGCGTTACGTGGACTATATCTACGGAGAAACCGATGCCGGCGGCACCGCCTGGATGACCCTTTCCGGCGTGCCTTCCGACAAATTGGGCTTTGATACACACTACCTCGGCAACCGTCCCATGGGCGAGTTGACCGCCGGCGCTCTGGGCGCGGTGCCCATGATCATCTCTTTCTGGCCCATCCTGTTCGGCGGCGTGTACGGCGTCAGCAAACGCCGGGAAGCCATTGCCAAGAGGGAGCGGGAAGAAGCCGAGGCCAAGGCACGGGCCGAGGCGGAAGCCGCCATGCAGACGGCCGTGGCCAAAATTGGGGAAGAACAGGGGCCCGAAGCGGCCGAGAAGGTAAAACAGGCCCTGGCTGAAGCCCAAAAGGCCGGCGGATGCGGGCACTGCTGCGCCGGCAAGCACGGAGAGGGGGCGTAACATGCACAACATCACTATTCCGACCAAGGATCGCATGCTGAACCTCGGCGAGTTTTCGTTGAAAC
>CASQEL010000102.1 GCA_949427775.1 uncultured Desulfovibrionaceae bacterium | reverse complement strand
GATCACCGACGCCCGCGCGCCGCTGCCGGAACTGAATCTGCTCGAAAAGACCACCTTCATCTACAATCCCGAGGAAGATTCGGCCGTCAGTTACGGTCTGGGCCTGTACCAGGGGGATCGGTTCCGCAAATCCACCGACGCCGCCTACCTGGGCACCCTCAACACGCGGCTCATGCCCGTGTTGCGCCGGGATGCGGCCCAACGGGTGGAGGCCGCCCTGACCAGGCCCATGGAACTTAAAAACGCCCTCAGGGCGTATCTCATGCTCTGTCAGCCCCAGCACATCAAGCGCCGTTTTCTGGATGAATGGCTGGATGCGTCGTGGTCGGCCCAGTTTTCCGGCCAGGCTCCGGTGCAGGCGGATCTGCGCCGCCATACGGACTATCTTCTGGCCCACGGCGTCATTCCCGCGGAACCCGACGCCGCGCTGCTGGAACGGGCGCGCAAGGCCCTGCTGCGCATTCCCCTGGCCGAACTGGTCTACCAGCGCATGCGCGAGGAAGCCAAGGAGAGCGGCAAAGCCCCCTTCACCTTCCGCGCCGCCATCGGCCAGTCGCCTTTCAACGGCGACACCGTTCCCATCGATCATCTGTACACCAAGGAGGGCTACGAGGAATATCTCATCCGCCGCTGCCCCGGCCTGATCCGCAATCTCACCGGCGAAACCTGGATCTTCGGCAACAGCCCGATCATGCTCAGCGCCCTGGACGTGAACAACGTGTACAAGGAAGTGCGCACCATGTACTTCCGCGACTACACCCAGGCCTGGAACGGGGCCATCCGGCAGTTGAAGGTGCGCGTGCCCGCCACCATGGCCGATGCCCGCAAGCTGGCCGAAGAGCTGACGCCCGGCGTGTCTCCGGCCGTGCTGGCCCTGCGGGAAATCCGCGCCAACACCCGGCTGATCATGGAAAACGTGGAACCGGGCGCGGTGGAGAGCGCCGCCAGGGACGAGGCCAAACGCAAGATGCAGCAGAAGCTCAGCGCCAAGACCGGCGCCAAACTGGGCCGCGCCCTGACGGACAAGGCCGCCAAAAGCGCCGGAGATCTGCACCGCCGCGCCCTGGAGGAGGCCCGACGCGACGCCAGGGCCGTGCGCCAGTACTTCGTCCCCCTGGACAGCCTGCTGGACGCCCAGGGCAACCCCGGCCCGGCGCTGCTGGCCGCGCAGGAGGCCATGAGCGGCGCGGGAGAGTACTTTGCCGGCATCATGGGCAGCGACCACGAGGCGCAACGCATCCTCAACGCCCTGCTGGATCTGGCGGATGAGAAAAACGACACCCTGCGCCGCCTGGAAACCGCCGCCGCCCGCCTGCCCGCGCCCGTGCGCGGCTGGTACGGCACCGTGGCGGGCGGGGGCCTGCGCGACATGCTCCAGCGCGGCGCGCGCCACATCAACGCGGCCTATCAGGAGCGGGTTATCGTCCCCTACGACAAGAACCTGCGCGTGCGCTATCCCTTTGATCCGGAAGCGGCCCGCGACGTGAACCTGGACGATTTCGCGGCCTTCTTCCGCAGCGGCGGCGTGCTGGACGTCTTCCACGACACCTATCTGCGGCCCTTCGTCAACCGCGGCGGGACGCTGCGGCCCATCATGGGCCGGTACATGCCGCTCTCGGGGCAGTCCGTGGCCCTGCTGCAACGAGCCAATCGCGTGCAGGAGGCGTTCTTCCTGTCCGGCAGGGAACTGGGCATCACCTTCCTGATGGAACCGCACGCCCTGGACGCCACGCTCAAGCAGGTCACGCTGACCCACGCGGGCAAGCAGATCACCTATCTGCACGGACCGGTGCAGGGCGTTTCCTTCACCTGGCCCACCGACGGCGGCAGCGCCCCGCAGGCCGTTCTGGAAACCGTGGATCTGCACGGCATTTCCAGCCGGAGCTCCACCAGGGGCGAATGGTCCCTGTTCCGCCTGCTGCGCAAGGGCAGCATCAAGCGCCAGGAAGGCAACACCTGCCTCATCGAAATCCAGCAACAGGGCAAATGGGCCCAGTTCCTGGTCCAGTTCCGGAACAGGGTGAATCCGTTCGACCCCAGGGTCTGCACCTTCAACCTGCCGCAATCGTTGTTGTAGGCCGTCTGAATCCGCCGGGGGAAGGAAACCGCGCTTGCGGAACGCTCCCTCCCCCGGCCTCGCCCTCCGGGGCGGAAGGAAAGCATTTTTCAACAGCATCGTCCGGACACAGATCATGAGCAGCGCAGCCCGGTTCCTCCCTTCATCTTCCCGGACCGCTTCGGCAACGAGGCGACGCCGGGCGGCGTTGTGCCTGCTGCTGGGGCTGGCCTGTCTTCCGGCCTGCCGGGCTTCGGGCACTGCCGGGGAATACTCCACCCCGCCCGCGGCCCGTGTGGCGTCGGTGAGCCGGGTGATTCTTCCGGCCGACGGCGGGCGAACCATCCGCGTGCCGCGCCTCATGGGCGACGCGCATGCCCTGTGGAGCCCGCTGCGCGTCCGGGAACAGGCCGCCGCCGTGGACTACACGAGCCTGAACCTCGACGCCCGGCTGGACATGTGGCTGGCCCATGCGGAAGAGACAACGGTGCGGCGCTATCTGCGCCGCCTGACCGAAGCGCGACGGGGCACTACGGATCAGGTGCTGCGCCGGGCGGCCCGGTATCTGCCCATCGTGCTGGACGGGGTGCGGCGACAGGGGTTGCCCGTGGAACTGGCCTGCCTGCCGCTGGTGGAAAGCGCCTTTGAGCCGCGCTGCGTGTCCTCGGCGGGCGCGGCCGGGCTGTGGCAGCTCATGCCCCAGACGGCCCGGCGCTTCGGCCTGGTGGTGAACAAGGACACGGACGAGCGTTTCGACGTGGCCAAAGCCACCGGGGCGGCCACACGTTATCTGGCGTATTTATATAATCTTTTTCAGGACTGGCCCCTGGCCCTGGCCGCCTACAACTGCGGCGAGGGGACCATGCGGCGGGCCATGCGACAGTACGGCGGACGTACCCTTGCGGAAGTGGTGCGGCGCTGCCGCGACGACGACACGGCCACGCGGGCGCTGCGCGAGGAAACCCTGCGCTTTGTGCCGCAATTCGCGGCGGCGGTGCTGGTGCTGCACAAGAGCCGCGAGCTGGGCCTGAACGAAACGCCGCTGCTCCCCCGGCTTTCGGCGCATCCCGCGTCCGCGCCGTCCGAATCCGCCCCGCGGACGGAACGCCGCCTGGCCATGCAGGGAAGTCCGGAGCCATTGGCCCCGGTCCGGATCGCGCCGCCCCGCATGATCAGGCGACCCTGAACGGGCGCCCGAACGGTTTCGCGGCGGAATGAAACGCTTCAGGAGACATGTGCTATGGAAACCGAAACGCATCCCTTTCCCGTGACCGTGGAATCCTGGGGCTGGAGCCTTCAGGGGACGGTGCGCGCGGAAAACCAGGATTCCTTTCTGAACTGGGCCGAGCGCATGCTCTGGGTGGTGGCCGACGGCGTAGGCAGCGACAAACGCGGCGGCGACGCCGGAAGATTGATCACCCGGCTGCTGCTCGAAACGCCCTCCGCCGCGTCCCTGGACGCGCATGCGGCGCACGTGCGGGACATGCTTCGGCGTTCCAACGACATTCTGCGCGCCCAGCGGGGCGAATACCGGGCCTCCAGCACCGTGGTGGCCCTGCTCATGCACGGCGGCGAAGGGCTCTGCCTGTGGGCCGGAGACAGCCAGTGCTACCTGCTGCGCGACGGCGTGCTCTACCGCTGCACGCGCGAGCACACCCTGCGCCAGGAAAAAATCGACAGCGGCGAGCTCACCGCCTCGGAGGCCGAACGCATGGTGCGGGGCAACATCATCACCAACGCCATAGGCGCGCACGACGCCCTGCGACTGTCCGAAGTGCGGTTTTCCCTGCGGGGCGGGGACAGGTTTCTGATCTGCTCCGACGGCCTCTCCGATCTGCTGGGGCCGGACGCCCTGGCGGCTCGCCTGAACCGGGATTCCGCCAAGGAAGCGGCCGAGGATCTGGAAAACGCCGTCAAGGGCATGAACCAGCCGGACAACATCACCGTGGTAACGGTGTTCGTGTCCGCATTGAGGTAACGGCCATGTCGCTGCAAGGCTACGCTCCCGCGCACGCGGCGCATTCCACGGCTCAGCCGCGCCGCCGGTTTCGCCCGCGCCCGCCCCGTGCGCGCCGCGCGCGCTTTGCGGATCGCGAGGAACGTTTTCTGCTCCAGCGACTGCTGGGGGCCGGCGGCGTGTGCGAGGTCTGGGCTGCCCTGGATCTGCGGCGCGTGGAATGGAGCGACGCCACGCCCCAGGTGGCGGTGAAGCGCCTGCTGCCCGATCTGGCCCGCAACTTTCAGGCCCAGCTGGCTCTGGCCCAGGAATTCTGCATCCTGCGCCAGGTGGCGCACCCCGGCGTGGTCAGGGTGTTCGATCTGCACCGCGAGCCCTTCGGCCTGTGCTACAGCATGGAACTGCTGCGCGGACGCAGGGCGGACGAGGCCGCGGCCCTGCCCGACGCGCCCGTGACGCCGATGGTGGCCCGCTTTTTCCATACCCTGTCTTTTCTGCACGCCCAAGGCATCGCTCACGGCGACATCAAGCCTTCCAACCTGTTTCTGGAACCCGGCGGGCGGCCCGTGCTCATCGACTTCAACGTGGCCGCCGCCATCGTGCGCGCGGATCGCTCCCTCCCGGCGCGCGGGCTGCGGGAAAGCCCACGCCTGGAGGCCTACAACGTGCTGTATTCCAGCCCGGAACGTCTGAGCGGCGGGCAGCCCTCGGCGGAGGACGACGTTTTTTCGGCCTGCTGCGCCGTCTATGAGCTGTTCAGCGGCGCACATCCCTTCCAACGCCGCTCCTCCAAAGAGGCCGAGGAACACGGGCTGACCCCGTCCAGACCGCCGGAACTTCCGGTCCTGCTCTGGCCCGCGCTGCGCCGGGGGCTGTCCTTCCGCATCGAGGATCGCCCGTCCGCCGCCGCCCTGCGCCGGGCCTTCGCCTCCTGGAATACCTGGCATCAGTGCACCGCCCGCGTGCGGAACCTTTTCACCCAGTAACACCGGAGAACAGCCATGCCGTTGCCCAAAGCCCTGCTCTGCATTCTTGATGACGACCCGTCAGATCCGCCGCACGAGGAACTGCGGCTGCGTTCGGTGGGCTTTGCCGCCGCCACGGCATCCTGGCGGGAGGTGGCCGCCGTGCGCGGCGGCTGGATGCAGCTTTTGCCCATTCTGGACGACCCGGCCGTGCAGGCCTGGGTGTTTCGCGGCCGGTCCGGGGATTTCACCACGGACGTGTTGCGCCGGTGGGGCATGCTGGTCCTGGCGCTGACCCGCCCCAGGCCGCCGATCATGGCCTGCCTGCTGACGGACGACGGACCCGAGCCGCATCTGCCGGATTTTATGGGAGATGTGCGGGTATTCCGCGCCCACGACCCCTCCTTTGCCGCCCGGCTTATGGCCTTGCGCCCCAAGATCGGGCCGCTGCCGCCGCTCCCGTTCCACGCGGCCGCGCATCTGGACCCCCTCATCGGACAATGGCTGGAAGTGGGACCGGGCGAGGGCGTTATCTGGCAGGGGTTCATGGCCGGCGTCACCCATGCGGAAGTCACGGCCTTCGGCGTGGGGCCGCGCGGCGGTCTGCCGCGGAAATGCACGCTGCAGCACGCCCTGCGCGGTATTGAGGGGAACTGGGGAGGCAATCCTTTCAGCGCCTGCGCCGCCCGCAACGTGCTGGAGGCCGACACGGCCTGCTTTTTGCGGGTGGAGGGCGAGCCCGGCGCGGTGTTCGTAACTCCCTACCCGGAAGAGAACGGAGAGGACAGCCTGCCCGTGGCATATCTGGAATTTGCCTGACAGGCGCGTTGCGGGAACGCCGCAACGACGATACGGTTCGACAACACCGTTTTCTCAGGAAGTTTTTATGAGCTCATTACTTGCCGCCAACACGTCATGGTTCACCTTCGCGTGCCAGAACGGCCCCGCCGACGGCTTTGCCGTCTACGCCTTCTCCGGCCGCGAGGAAGTCTGCACGCCCTATGAGTTCTCCATAGAGCTGATCAGCACGTCCGCGGACGTGGACCTCACCGCCCTCCTCGGCTCCCCGGCCTGCCTCTCCATAGCCGACCGCAGCGGCCAAGAGCGTCCGATCCACGGCCTGATCAGCGAGATGGAGCAACTGCACACCGCCAACCGCTTCACCCACTACCGCTGCTCCCGGGTTCCCCGTCTCTGGTTCCTGGGGCAGATCCGCGATCATCGCATCTTCCAAAATCTCTCCGTAGTCCAAATCATCCGGCAACTCCTCAAGGAACAGGGCTTTCCGGCCGACGCCGCCTCCTTCAAGCTCTCCGGAACCTACGATCCCCGCGAGTACTGCGTGCAGTACGGCGAAACGGATCTCCACTTCATCACCCGGCTCTGTGAGGAAGAAGGCATCTATTTCCACTTCGAACACAGCCGGGACAGCCACTGCCTCTGCTTCCGCGACCACGAGGGCGGCCCCCCCATCGCCGGAGAAAGCGATCTGCGCTTCTTCCCCGGCTCGGGGCAACCCGCCGATACGGCCGTCGTCAGCCGCCTGCGCCTGCACGAGCGCGTCAACAGCAACGCCATGGCTTACAGGGAATGGAACTTCCGGAAGCCCAAGCTGGATCTGCACGTGCACGAAGCCGAGGAAGACACGCTCAAAGCCCCCACGCCTCCCGGCATGTTGCTGGAACACTACGCCTATCCGCACCTGTATCAGTTGCGCAAACCGGGCATGCGCTACGCCAAATTGCAGTTGCAGCGCCAGTTGACCTTCCGGCAGTGGATCGAGGCCGAGGCCGATGTGGCCCGCTTTCTGCCCGGCCGTACCTTCAGCATCCACGAGCACCCCCGCGAGGCCGTCAACGCCGCGTGGTGGGTCGTCGCCGCGCATCACGAGGGCGAGCAGCCCGGCGTGCTGGAACACGAGGCTCCCGGCGGTCGCGGCCTGCGCTATGCCTCCAGGGTAACGGCCATTCCGGAGAGAACCCGCTTCGTCCCGCCTCTGGAACATCCCAAAAACCGGGTCACGGGAGAGCAGACCGCCCACGTCACCGGTCCCGAGGGCGAAGAAATCTACGCGGACAAGTACGGTCGGGTGAAGGTGCAGTTTCACTGGGACCGCGAGGGCCGGTTCAACGAGAAAACCAGCTGCTGGGTTCGCGTCTCCCAGGGCTGGGCGGGAAGCAACTATGGCGGCATGGCCATCCCGCGCA
>CASQEL010000101.1 GCA_949427775.1 uncultured Desulfovibrionaceae bacterium | reverse complement strand
CACTACGCATACCGACGATTTCATCCAGCGACCGATGCAGCTTGCGCTTGAGTTGGGCCAAAGCAAAAAGACGGGCTTCGATGGCGTCGGTATCAATGTCCGAAAGGCGTTCCGGCGGCCGCCGCAGCCGTCTCTCCAGATGGGAGAGATTTTGGCGCAGGCCGGATACGGCCTCCATATCAGGCACAAGACTTTCGTCCAGACGGGACATGTCGTGCAGCACGCGCTCCAATTGGGCCAACATATCCAGCAGACCGGGCGCGTCGTCTCCGTGCAGGAGTTGCAATGCCTGATCATAGTTTTCAGCAAGCCCGGCGGCCTCACGCGCTTCGACGCGCAGAGTTTCCAGGCGCTCTTCCTCACCCGGTTCCGGATCCACAGTGTCTATTTCACGCTGTTGCATCTCCAGCAGATCGCGTCGATCGGCAAGGGATTGAAATTTTTTGCGGAGTGCGTTGCGTTGCTCTGAAAGTTCATGAAGTTCTTTCAATACGGCATCACGCGCCTCCAGCAAATCCGGGCGACCCATGGCTTCATCAATCAGTCTGGCCTGGAAGGCCGGTTGGAGCAGACGATGTTGCCCGTGCTGGCTGGTGTGCAGGATAAGAGCGTTGCGCAGTTCGCGCACGGATTCCTGGGAACTGAGTTGGTCATTAATGTACAGGCGGCTGCGCCCACTGCCCGCCAGGAGTTCGCGCCGCAAGATAATTTCCCGTTCAGGCAGAATGAACAACGCCTCCACCTGGGCCCGTTCCCGTCCGGGGCGGACCATAGAGGAGGTCAAACGGTCGCCCAGCAGAAACCCCAACGCTTTGAGGATAAAGCTTTTTCCTGCCCCGGTTTCCCCTGTGAGCACATTCATGCCGGGGGCGAATTCCAGTTCCATGTCCTCAATGAGGGCCAAGTCGCGGATACGTAGATAGTCAAGCATGGTTCAATCCACAACCGGCTCCGTCCGCCGGCGGACTCCGTCATCGGCGGATAGGAGCCGTGCGGATTGCCTCTCTCCGAAGGAGAAAATCTGTAGAAAGGAGTTCATCGTCTTTATCGTGTGGCCCAAACCGCGTTGAAATTTAAACATCCTCTTCCGGATTCACCATCTGATTTACGGCTATGTCTCCGGCCTTCGCGGGCTGAATAATGTTTAAGAATGAACGTGGCGGTTATATAATTATGCTGAAAATGTTCTTCGGCAATGCTCCGATGGTAACGGGCGATGCCTTTTTTGGCAACGGGACTTCAGCGTCGTAAACGGGGATCCAGCATGTCCCGGAGACTTTCCCCCAATAAATTGTATCCCAGAACGGTAAACAGAATTGCAAGTCCCGGATAAATGGACATCCAGGGTGCAATTTCGAGCACATTTTTACCTTCCATCAACATGTTGCCCCAACTCGGGATGGGCGGCTGCACGCCGAGTCCCAGAAAACTGAGGGAAGATTCTATCAAAATGGCCCCTGCGACTCCCAGAGTGGCGGACACCAGCACCGGCGCGGCGGCGTTGGGCAGAATATGCATGAAGAGGATGCGCGCGGTGGATGTCCCGGCCAATTGGGCGGCGGCGACGAAATCGCGGCGGCGCAGGCTCAGAGTTTCCGCCCGCACAAGGCGGGCCACGCCCATCCAGGACGTCAGACCGATCACAATCATGATGTTGGTCAGATTGGGTTCCAGAAAGGCGATGACGGCAAGAATGAGGAAGAAGGACGGAAAACAGAGCATGATGTCCACACCGCGCATGATGCCTTCATCAATCCATCCGCTGAAATACCCGGACAACAACCCCAGCAGCATGCCGATGGTCATGGAGATGCCTACGGCCACAAAGCCTACCCAGAGAGAGACACGTCCTCCGTACAGCAACCGGGACAGCACGTCCCGGCCGAGGGCATCCGTGCCCAGGGGAAACTGCGCTGACGGGGCCTGGAGGATATGATCCAGGTGCAGCTCCGTGGGATCATAGGGGGCGAGCAGGGGAGCCATGAGCGCGGCCAGCGACATGATCAGCACAATGCCCAGTCCCAGGAAAAACATGCAGTGGGTCCGGAGGAGGCGGCCAAGGCGGAGTGGTATCATGCGTCCTCCCCGGCCGTGCGGATACGTGGGTCGGCCAAACCGTAGCAAAGGTCCGCCAGCAGATTTCCGATCAGCGTAAGTACGGCTCCCAGGACGAGATTTCCCATGATCATCGTATAGTCGCGGGCCATGACCGCGGCGTAAAAAAGCTGTCCCAGACCCGGCAGGGCAAAAATGGACTCGATGATCACGCTGCCCCCGATCAGCCCCGGCACGGAAAGTCCCAGCAGGGTGATGACAGGCAACAAGGCATTGCGCAGGGCGTGTCGAAAAATAACGGTCCGCGCCGACAATCCCTTGGCCCGGGCGGTAAGGATATAGTCCTGACGCAGTACTTCGAGCATGGAAGAACGCATGAAGCGGGACATTCCGGCGATGCCGCCCACAGTATAGACAATAATGGGCATGATCAGGTGCTGCAGTATATCCCAGGCTCTGCCCAGGGGAGAAAGGGCGGCATAGTCCATAGATGTCAGGCCGGAAAGAGGCAGCCACTGATGTTCGATGCCCAAAAACAACATCAGGAGCAAGGCCAGCCAGAATCCCGGCATGGCGAAGCCGAGGAATACCAGAACCGTCACCGATCTGTCCAATAACGAGTTTTGTTTCCAGGCGGAAAGCACGCCTATGGGAACGGCGATAAGCAGTGTCAGCAACAGGGACGCGACATTCATGCCTACGGTCAGAGGCAGGCGTTCCATGATTTTATCGAGAACGGGCCGGGCATCGGAAGACATGGAGTTGCCGAAATCCAATCGCACCAGCCGGGAGAGCCAATCCAGATACTGCACATGCAGCGGTTTATCCAGACCATAGAGCGTTTCCAGGCGTTGACGCGCCGCCTCTCCGGCCAGGGGGTTGAGCGTCGTCTCCAAATCAGTGGGAGAGCCTGGGGCCAGATGGATGACCCAGAAACTGATGACGGTAATTCCCCACAGCACAAAGAGCATCCACAGCAGCTTTTTGGCCAGACGCAGGATGAGCGCCGTCATGCGGCGACCGTTTCCGGGCATGCAGTCACCTCACCATTATGCAACGCGCGTCATCCAGGCGTGGACATCATGTATTTCATTGTTCCAGTCCGGAGACAGGCGAAGTTTCAGAAAACGCAGAAACAACGTATCCAACAAATCTACGCAGGTTTCCATAAGATAAAGTTTTTCCAACAACTGCGCGTCAAGGTCAAGATCCTCGTCGTCTTTTTCCACTTTGGGCGTTTTGAGGCTGTTGAAGGAAAAATCCTCAGCCTTGAGCGTCACCTGCCAGGCAAGTTCTTCTTTTTCCAGGCGGAGCAGGGCGCGGGTGACTTTTTTCCCGGTGGCCAGGCCCAAGCGCGCCTCGCGCAACGGAGAGAGCGAGCCGGAAACCGATGTCGTCTCCAGATTTTCACCTTCACCGCCCTGGACGACAATCCGCTGCTCCATGGAGACGGAAAACGGTCGGCCCTCTTTGTCGACGAACGCGCCGGGAGCGATATCGCTCTGATACCAGAGCCAGGTGAGAAATTCCTGTCCAAGAATAATGTCTGTGGTCTGGCCGAGATAGGGGGTGTCGCTCATAATCACTCCGCGGCAAAACTCGTGGGTTCGAGAACATCCAGACGGGAAGCCTCGGACTCGTCCAGCAGGGAGAGAGCCAGCCCGAAAGGCGTCATCTGTTCCAGGTGCAGGTCAAAGGTCTGCGTAAAATATTCCGTAAACATATCCACCATTTTCCCCTGAGTGGAAGCAAACCAGACCGTATTGTTGTCTGTAGCCCAAATAACATTGAATTCCGCCGGGACAGGCAAAAAACGCGACATCAGACGCAGGTGGACCTGTTCCTTCAATTCTTTTTTACGTTCCCGGCTGATGAATGTTTTACCCTGTTCCCTGATACGTTCCCGTTCGCTCCGCAAGGCCAGAGAAAGATGTTTTTTCAATACGCCCGCGGGCACGCGACGAGTATCAAGGCGGAGTGAAAAGGCAAGATAGGCGCCTTTTTCCGGGGGCGCCGTCAGCCACTCCGTATCCAGCATATCTTCGAAGCAGGTCCATCCGAAAGAACGTTCCTCAGGGATTTCGTCGATGTCACGAAAGGCGAATTGCTTGAGTTTTTGGGGGATTTGTCCCCAGAGTTCGGCAGGGACAGGATCCACGATGCGGAAACGGGTGAAGCTGCACCCGGCGTTCAGAAAACCCATGAAAGCTCCTTAACAAAACGAAGTGACGGTACGAATATGTTCGATGTTTTTACGCTGAGGCTTGGTGCATGGCAAGTCCGGAAATGAAGGTTCGCAGGGGATATGATGGTTGTTTTTTATTATGCCCCATAATGTAAATTATGTAAACTTTTGTACAGATGAGGAAGATCCCTTCTCTCATACTTTACACTGAGAATGTGAATACGAGGTTTCTTGTTGACGTACTTCGAGCATTTCCGCATGGTAACTTGCCTCATAAGGAGGTTTCTGTGAAACAGGCAGAACAAAATGCCACAGCCAATACGGCACATATGGTTGCGGTTCGTCTTAACAAGGTATTGGCGGATGCCGGCGTCTGTTCTCGCCGCAAGGCGGATGCGTTGATCAGCCGGGGCGCGGTATCGGTCAATGGACAACGAGTAAGCAATCTCGGGGAACGTGTTGTCCCCGGTGTGGATCGTATTACCGTGAACGGCATGCCGTTGTCAGCCCCTCGACCACGCTGCCACCTGCTGCTGCACAAGCCCATACAGGTAGTCTGTACTGTGCATGATCCCGAGGGACGCACCACTGTTATAGACGTTCTGCCGGAACCATGGCGTTCCATGCGTCTGTATCCTGTAGGGCGACTGGATTTTTTTTCGGAAGGACTGCTGATTCTGACGGATGACGGCGAACTGGCCCACCGTCTGAGCCATCCTCGACACCATCTACCCAAAGTATATCACGTAGTTGTGCGCGAAACCGTTCCGGACGCGGCTCTGGCGGCCATGCGTCGTGGTATGACCCTGGCGGAAGGTGAACGGTTGGCCCCCGTCAAGGTAACGCTGCTCCCCTCTTCTCGCGGCACACTGCTGGAAATGACGCTGCATCAGGGACTCAATCGACAGATCCGGCGCATGTGCCGCGATTTGGGATTGACTATTCTCACACTGTCGCGCGTGGCGCAGGGACCGTTGCAACTGGGGGATTTGCCCCGCGGAAACGCCCGACCACTGTCCTCGGAAGAGCTTGCCGCATTGCGGGCGGCTGTGGGGCTGAAATAGTTTTCAAGCGGGAACGACATATTCTGTTGCGGACGAGTCCAATGCTGCGTAAACTAAACCATCTTGTCAGTTTTAAATGTGACTTTTGCTGGAGACTGTTCCCGTGCGCGCGGCGCGCGTTTTCATAAGATTTCGTACAACCAGGAGAGTCGTCCATGTCCGTACATCCCCAGGCGGGCACGCTGATGCCCCATAATCAGCTTGTCAACATTCCCGCGCTGATAGCTTCGTATTATACGGAATTTCCTGCGCCTTCTGTCCCGGAAGAACGCGTGTCCTTCGGCACCTCCGGGCATCGTGGTTCTTCCACGGCCCGTACGTTCAACGAGGAACATATTTACGCTGTCACTCAGGCTGTTTGCGACCTGCGGAAAGCCCAGGGCACAAATGGCCCGCTGTTTTTGGGGATGGATACGCATGCCCTCTCCGAGCCTGCCTACAGATCCGCGCTGGAAGTGCTGGTCGCAAACGGAGTGGAAGTCTGCATTGCTCCCTCAGGCGGTTTTACGCCGACTCCGGCCGTGTCGCACGCCATCCTCACATGGAATAAAGGGCGTACCTCCCGACTGGCGGACGGTATCATCATTACGCCTTCGCACAACCCCCCTTCCGACGGCGGTTTCAAGTACAATCCGCCGCACGGCGGTCCGGCGGAAAGTACGATCACCAAACATATTGAAGCACGGGCCAATGAATTGCTGGCGCACGACAACAAGGACGTGCAGTTGATACATCTGCGGGGAGCGTTAGGGTCTTCGCTGGTCAAAGAATATGATTTTATGGGTGCGTACGTATCGGATCTGGACCGTGTGGTGGACATGCGGGTTATAGCGGCTTCAGGGGTGCGTCTGGGGGTGGATCCCCTGGGGGGAGCCAGCCTGGGGTACTGGGAACCTGTTGCGGAACGGTATGGCCTCAATCTGACGGTAGTCAACAAGGAATATGATCCTACCTTCCGTTTCGTGCCCCGCGACAGAGACGGCAAAATCCGTATGGACTGCTCCTCGCCCTACGCCATGAGCCGGCTTTTGGATATGAAGGACAGCTTTGATCTGGCCTTCGCCTGCGACCCGGATTCCGATCGGCACGGCATCGTGACGCCTGATGGGTTGATGAATCCCAATCACTATCTTTCCGTGGCTGTCTGGTATTTATTCCAAAACAGACCCCAATGGGCGTCCCGGGCCGCCGTAGGCAAAACTCTGGTGACCAGCTCCATGCTGGATCGCGTAGCCGCCTCACTGGGGCGCGCTATTGTGGAAGTTCCCGTGGGGTTCAAGTGGTTTGTGCCCTATCTTTGCGAAGGGTCCTGCGGCATCGGTTGCGAGGAAAGCGCGGGGGCTTCATTCCTGTGCATGGACGGCAGCCCCTGGTCCACGGATAAAGACGGGCCTTTGCTCTGTCTGCTGGCTGCGGAAATAATGGCAAAGGAAGGCAAATCTCCATCGACGCTTTACCATGAGTTGACGGAACGCTTTGGAAGCCCGCTCTATGAGCGTCTGGATGCTCCGGCGGATCCTCATACACGTAAAGTGTTACTTGAACTTACGCCCGAACAAGTGGATGTTGATATGCTGGGAGGCTCCAAGGTTTTGGAAATCGTTACCCATGCGCCCGGCAATAACGCTCCTGTAGGAGGTATAAAGGTGAGCACTGCGGATGGCTGGTTTGCCGCCCGCCCCTCCGGAACAGAGGATATATGCAAAGTTTATACAGAAAGTTTCAAGGGGCAGGAACACCTGCGCTCTCTGCAACATGACGCCATAGCCATGCTGGAACGTATTCTGAAAAAGGCCATATAGAGCATTTACGCAATTTCATTGCGAAAATGCTCTGGCTGGTGCGTGAGCGCACGCCAGAGCATTTTCAGGTTGAAATGCGCTCTTGGGGGCTGCTCGCCCCCAAAC
>CASQEL010000100.1 GCA_949427775.1 uncultured Desulfovibrionaceae bacterium | reverse complement strand
CAGGTCATGGTCAACCTGGTGGACGGCAGCGTCGCGGCCGGGCAACTGACGGACGGGGGCAAAATCAATCTCAAAAATCTCGGCGGACTCATCAACGTCGTCGATCAGGACAGCGCCGGACAAGCTCTCGACGTCATCAACCAGGCGTTCGACTATATCGCCCGGGTCGAGTCGCGCTATTCCTACGACATCAAGAGCCTGAACAACATGAGCGTGCTGCTGATGGGCCAGGCCGACATCTTTGAAGGCGCCATGAAGAATCACCAGATGCCCGTCGGCAACGACAACGCGCAGAGCGATTCCTCCAAAACGGCGCTGGGCGACCTGTTCGGCAGCGGCAGCGTCATGAATGTTCTGGGGTGAGATCGCCTCGCATTCCGACAGAAAACAGCGCCCTCTGCGCCGTCATGCCGTCATGACGGCGCAGAGGAGCAATCTGTTGCGCCATGGAGCGACACAGCATCATCGGCGCAACGGCGAGGAGAGATCATGACGTTTAATTCAGCCCGCTACTGGTCCGAAAGATACGCCTTGGGCGGTACTTCAGGCGCGGGTTCCTACGGAAACCTTGCTGCCTACAAAGCGTGTTTTCTCAACGAGTTCGTCAAACTCAACGAGGTGGAGAGCGTTGTGGAACTGGGCTGCGGCGACGGACACCAGCTCTCTCTGGCCGAATATCCCCGGTATGTCGGCTTCGACGTCTCCGTCGAAGCTCTGGAGTTGTGCCGAGCGCGCTTTGCCCATGACGCCACGAAACAGTTTTTTTCCACAGACGCCATCACGACGGAAAGTCACGCGGCGGATCTGGCGATATCGCTCGACGTGCTCTACCATCTTGTGGAAGACGACGTTTACCACAGGTACATGAAAAATCTTTTCGCGTTGGGAAAAAAGTTCGTCATTATCTATGCCCTTCACGCTGATTTCAGTAACGGCGCGCACATCAAGGCCCGACCGTTTCTACAGGACGTTGATTTCAACGTCTGGCAACTCGTCAACAGGTTGAAAAACCCGCGCCCCTGGGATGCAAACCGGCAGCAGACGACATCTTTTGCACATTTCTATATCTTCGCCAAAAAAGACAGCGGCGCGGTGATTCCCATGCGCGGCGAAAAGGGGCTTTATCTGCTGGGCAATGACGACATCGACGGCTTCCGGACCATCCGGGACGCGTTGATGACCGACAGCCTGCGCCACGCGGCCCCCCTGGAGTTGGTAGCACGGTATGCCGAAAGCCTGCCTCCCCCGGTTCTGCTGGATCTGGGATGTGGCGCGGGCGCCTCTCTCCGGGAACTGGAAGACCGAAATCTCCATGTCCGTTGGACGGGCTGCGATATACAAGATTCCGATGAAGTGCGATCCCGGCTCATCACGGATCAGACATTCGTCACGTTTGATGGCGAACACCTCCCCTTTGCCGACGGCTCCTTTGACATCGTCCTTTCCCGGCAGGTCTTCGAGCATGTGGAGCATCCACGGTCACTTCTGCATGAAGTGGCCCGCGTATTGAAACAGGGCGGGTATTTCATCGGTTCGGTGTCCCAGCTGGAGCCCTATCACTCGCGTTCGTTCGGCAATTTTACCACCTACGGTTTCGCCCGTCTGGCCAGAGACGCGGGGCTCGCAGTGGAACGATTCGCTCTGGGGGCCGACGCCATGACTCTGCTGCAACGCAGAATCGACGGCAGGGGCGCGGGATATGCGGCCTTGCTGGATCCTCGTCGCAGCGCCGTCTACGCCGCCATCGAACACGCGGATCAGGAGTGCGGAGAGGATGCGCGGATCACTCTCTACAAGCAGCTGCTTTGCGCCGGGCGGTTCTCTTTTGTGCTCTCAAAAGGCCGGACGAGCAAGCGCACTTTCGATCACCTGTTCCAATACGCAAAAATTCTGCAAAATGGCGACGCCCTCTCCCTGTATATTGATGCCGACACCTTCAACGCCTCTTACGACGAGGACGTCGCGACATTGAGGCCCCTCCGTGCACGCAGAAGCCCCCCGCTGCTGGTTTCCCTCACCAGTTATCCGCAACGGCTGTCGCGGCTGCACATCGCAGTGTATTCCCTGCTGCGCCAGTCTTTATCTCCGGACATGATTATTCTGTGGCTGGCTCGGGACGAATTTCCCCATGGAGAAGCCGATCTTCCGGCCCGGCTTCTCCGCCTGAAAGACTATGGACTGGACATCCGGTTCTGCGAAAATCTCCGCTCCTACAAAAAAATTCTTCCCGCGTTGCGCGCATATCCGGAGGCCGTCATTGTCACGGCGGATGACGACGCCTATTACCCTGAAAACTGGCTGCGCCTTCTCTATCAGGCGCATGAACAAGACCCCACGCGGATTCACGCCTACCGGGCGCATCAGGTCACTCTGCTTGAAAACGCTCGACCGGCTCCATATATGCAATGGAAACATTGTCTTTCCGCCGATCACGGATCATCGTTCCGTCATCTGTTCACCGGAGTCGGCGGCGTCCTTTATCCTCCCGGCGCGCTGCATCCGGACGTCCTGAACGCCGAGAGCGCCGCCGCGCTGGCCCCCACCGCGGACGATCTTTGGCTTTGGAGCATGGCGGTGTTGGGGGGCACGCGCATCAACATAGTGCCGTCCCCCACACCCTACATGATCACCACGTATCCCGAGCGCGACTTCCGGCATGCGGAAGAAGGACAATGCCTGTACGCGATCAACGGACCGGGAGGCGCTAACGACGTGCAACTGGCGCGGCTCATGGATGCCTACCCTCTTCTCGTTCGCAGAGTGGCGGATGAACCGGACTCACAGTAATGTTGCGCTATATGGAGCCGTAAAGAACAAATTCCGACAATACAGCGCTTTTCTTGCACCACAGTCTGTATTCCGGCACATAGGCTTTCAGCAGGCGAGGCAACATCCACATGTCCTCCAGCCGATGATACAAACAGACGGCGAAACGCGGCTTGTATGTTTTGAAAATATCTTCCGCCCCCAACAGCGCCACGCCCTCCGCGCCTTCCAAATCCATTTTGATAAAATCCGGTACGACCCTGTTCTGCTCGCACCAGCGATCCAGCGTCGTCACCGGAACCTGAATATTGCCGTTTCCGGCGAATCCGCATCCGCCGGGATGATCAGGATTCTGCATGAACGGCAGGAACTCCTCTTTGTCGCCCACGGCCAGTTGCAAGGGGAAAAGCCAAGGGTGTTCGGGATTGTTGTAGCGAGCGGCGTTTTTCTCCAGCCATCCCCAGGTCTCCGGGTTGGGTTCAAAAGAATAGACTCTGGCGGCTCCCCGCATCCGCGCCCACAGCGCCGTTTCGCCGAAACAGGCGCCGCAGTCCAAAAACACGTCTCCTTGCCGAATACCGACAATACCCTTATAATCATACTGGTTCAGAATAAAATCCGCCGTCCGCGAATGGATCATCTGCCGATGATCATCGGGCAGACCGCTTTCAAATACAGGAATCTCCCCCCGCTCCAGCGCCTCCCGCATCCGCCGCACAGATGCTTCCCAGGAATTCCAGGAAAACGGTCCGGCATATTTGACGGCAACATCCACCCCAAACGTCCGCGACAGCACTCCGAAAGCCAATTCCTTGCGGTAGGCGTCACGACTCTCTTCATCCTCCAGCCAGTCTTCCACCTGTTCCCATTCGTCGGCATGCTCCAACAACGGATGGATGGCCAAGGCAAGTTGCGTATCCGCCACCTGCCGGATACGGCTGAATACATCAATAGGCATTGCTTCTCCCTTTTGCCGACGACCGGCCTAATGTTGTTCCGTTTCTGGTACAAGCGGTTTCAATTCCTCCGGAATGGGGCTCGGCTGCTCGAACCGCATGGCTACCGGGGGCAAACCCTCGCAGTGGCGTTGCCACATGGCGCGAAAGGCCGTGTCCAGATCGGCGGCCATCTGTTCCGGGCGGATCAACGGCGACGTCAGCATGGAATAGGGCAGCAGATAGCGCAGCTCCCGGAGCAGGCCGCGATTCCCGGCCAGAAGCGTCGCCAGATCGGCGTAGGCTTCAAAGGATTCGACGACCAGGCTTCCCAGCCCGAGATTGAGCAGATGCGACATTGCATGGCGTCCGGCAAAGGTCGGCCCCGGCATGGTGATCACCGGCACGCCCTTCCACAGGGCCTCCAGCGTAGTCAGTCCTCCGCTGTAGGGCCAGGGGTCCAGAGCGATGTCCACTTCGTCGTAGCGGCGCAGCAATTCCACATGCGGAGAACGGCCCTCCCAGCGGATGCGATCGGCGTCGACGCCCCGCGCGGTGAACAGGGCCAGTGTCCGTTCCCGGATGTCCCGATTGTCCAGTTCGGGCGTTTTGAGAAAAAGCGTGCTCCCCGGCGTGCGCCGGAGAATCTCCGCCCAGACCCCGGCAATGTCCGCATTGAGTTTGCGGGCGTTGTTGAAGCAGCCGAAACAGATCGGCGCGTCCTCGGGCCGGGGCGCGACATCGGTGGCCGGTCCGTAGTCCGGCGGCGTATAGCTGATATAGCTGTGCGGCAGGCGGACCAGTTTTTCCGTATACCGGCTGTCGCAGCCGTCCGGGGTTTCGTAGCGATCGCTGAGCAGATAATCCATGGCCGGAACGCCCGTGGTGTTGACCAGCCCTCCCACCCAGGAAATCTGCACGGGAGCCACCCGGCGGGCAAAGAGATGCAATACGAACCCTTCGCTGACGCCGCACAAATCCAGGGCCAGGTCCAGCTTATCGTCCAAAAGCCGCCGGTACAGCCTGTCCGCGTCCCAGCCCTGCGCATTGCGCCAGGCGCTCGCGGCCGCCCGAAAAGTGCGATACAGGAAATCCGGCGTATGTTTTTCGTCAGGCACATGGTAGAAATACAGTTCATACCCGGAAAGACGGCTGAGACAGCGCAGGGCATGGGCGCTCATCCAGCCCACCGGATGCATGCACAACCCCGCGGCCACGATGCCGATGCGCAGTTTTTTGCGCGGATCGGTCGCACGCCGGAGCAACGCGGGCGGCGTGGGCGGTTCCAGCGCGCTCACGACCTCCCGCCACTGCTCCATGCGCCCCCCGATCTCCACGAGCGTCAAATCCGGCATGTAATGCATGTAGAACAGATCCAGAGCCCAGGAGGTCAGATCCAGGGGCCACCGCTCGTGGCAGACGGCAAAGGCCTCCCGGCTTTCCTCGTACAGGCCCAGTTCCAGACAATACTGCGCCCGCAGCCTCCAGAAATCGGGCATTCCACATTCGGGACAGTGCTCGCGCAAAAGGCGCAGGGCGTCCTGAAGACGCCCCTCGTCTTCCAGAAGGTGCACGCCCTCCAGAAGAAGCGGATCGTTTTTCGGGTACCAGGGCAGGGCTTCCCGCAGCCGTTCGCCCGCTTCGGCCAGGCGTTTCAGCATCCGCAGCTGCCGGATCAACAGCACCCTGGTGGTGATGCAGCGACCGCCGAAAAACGCGTCGGCCCGCCGAAAGCACTCCAGAGCGCGCTCGCCGTAACCGCGTTCCCTGTGGGCCAGCCCTTCCTGCTCAAGATAAAAGCCCTCATAGGCCGGGTACTCCCGGCAGTAACGGCGGCACAGATATTCCACCTTGCCGTATTTGCGCCGCCACATGGCCTGTTTCAAGGCCAGAAAGCTTCCATCGATCAAAGGAGGACCCCATACCGAGCATGTGGAGGGAGAAATTTCTTCCGGCATATACGTTATCCGCTGAAGGTAAAAAGCCGCGCGAAATCCTGCCGCGACCCTACCCGACCGCCGCCCGGAAGGCAACAATCATCCCTGCCATGCACGCCGCGGGAAAATACGCGGTTCCCGCCCCTCTGATGGTTTTCTGAAAAATCCGCGTTGAAATACACCGCGTTGAGATGCTGTTTTCCTTGAAGGCGCGCATGTTTCCTCCATCCGGCCCTGTTGCTTTTTCAGCCGTTCAACGCTAAAGAAATCCGTATATGATACGATACTTCTTTGCAGAGACCTGAAACAGGCTCTGTCATCTTAACCTTTCAGAAAGGAGTGTATAATCATGGCAGGAACCGTCACTTCCGCTACGTCCAGCCTGGCGTCGGAACTGTTGCTCAACAAAATCATGAACGGCCAGGTGCAGACCAGCACCGGACAGACCATCACCGCCGCCGGACGCCAGCTCTCCGCCGCCCTGAGCGGACAGGCCTACACGGCGCGTGTGGCCGAAACCAACATGGAATACGGCGAAGGCCTGGTCTCCGCCGCCCAGAACGAAGTCAGCAATCTGAAAGACAAGCTGCTGCAGATCAAACAGAACATCATTGACATCCAGAACCGCGACGGCGCCAGCACCACGGACATCAAAAGCGTGCTGACCTCGGCGAAAAACGCCTTCGCCCAGGCCACCAAGCTGGCCATTAACGCGACCTACAACAATGAAAAACTGCTCGCCGGAGCGACAAAGAATCTGAATGCCGGAGCGACCAAAATCGGCGTGCTGGGAGCCGATATGAAAGTGCTGGGCAGCATGGGCACGTTCAAGGCGGACACGGTGTTCGGCAACACTGTCGGCAGCAACAAAACAGCCGCGGCTACCGCGTTGAGCAAGGTCAATGCCACCATCAACGCGCTGATGAACATGGAAGCCGCGGCCCAGACCCAGATCAAGGCCGTGCAGAACCAGAAACTGATCCTGGCCGACCAGGGCGCCAACCTGGATGCCGCGGCCGCCGGCCAGGGCGTGGCCTCCATGGGCGGAGCCAACAACCTGCTCAGCGCCATGCTGGGCGGCGGCACCAACGTCTAGCAAGCAGCTTTCCCGACCGAACCTGCGGGACAACTTGCGGAACATGGAGGACGACATATGAGGCCGACGATTCCTGTTGTCAGCCATGTGATTCTTCTGCCTGTCCGTGCGCGGATCGGTGACGACCCCGCTGTTTCCGCACAATCGGCAAAGGAGCAGCCTATGATAGACTTTATTACTCCCGTCAACATGGCTGAAGTGCAGTATACAAGCCATGTCGGCAGGCTGGCCGCGGAGGGAGTTGAAAACGCCCGTCCGCTCGATCCACTGGCGGCGGTGCGCAACCAGACTCTGCAACCGGCGTTGCGACCGGAAGAAGTATTGATCAATGAAATGACCAGCCGTGGCAACGGAGTGGTCATCAACACCCTGGCGTGACCTCTGTTGCGCCGCATTGCCTCTGTTTTTGCGAGAGGCGGCTTGCGCCGCCTCTCGCATTCGTCTCCCGACAGGAATCGGATCGGCGCGTTTTTTCCCGGCGGAAACGCCGGCCCGCGCC
>CASQEL010000099.1 GCA_949427775.1 uncultured Desulfovibrionaceae bacterium | reverse complement strand
AGGCCAGGCGGAAGGGGTCCCACATGGTCACTTCGCCGGTGATGCCTGCCCAGAAGCCGGTGGCGTAGTCTTCGTTGTAGCCCTTCTTGTAGTTCTTGTTGGTCCACACGGCGGGACGGGTGCCGTTGCTGAAACGACCGTAAGCGTTACCGTACGAGCCGCTAACATACTTCTCGCCATTCCATCCCTCGCGGAACGCATTGGGGCCAAAGAAGCCGAGCATGGCCCAGGGGGTCACCTTCACGCCGTCAAAGGACATGGGCAGCAGCAGGGAGAACAGATCCACGTTGTCCATGTAGTTGGCGGGAGTGCTGCTGTTCCACTTGCCATTGTCAAGATAGCCGTCACTGCCGGGGTAGTTGTCGTTGTAGGGACGGGCCCAGAAGGCGGTCAGGGTCACGTTGTCGTTAAACTTGTTGGACAGCACGATACCCGCCATGTCGTCATCCAGGATTTGGGAAGCCTGGGTGGTGAAGGCGGGCAGAGAGATGCCCTGCAAGCCCATGCGCACCTTCAGGTCGGTGTTGGGCACGATCCAGTCGATGTAGGCGCGCTTCAGCTCGACGACCTTGCCGTCGGAGCCCAGAGCGCCGCCGGTGGAATCCTTGCCCCAAATCTGGTCGCCGATTTCAAAATACACGGTGCCGGACAGGGATTCGGAGGCCACAGCGTCCAACTGCAGACGAACGCGCTGGCGGGCTTCGAATTCATCTTCCTTGTTGCTGTAACCGGAGGTTTTATTGCCTTTCACGCCGTTGTTGGACCGGCCGCGTTCGACAAAGTTGCCGCCCTGTCCGTAGTCAAAGCTCATAATCCACTGGCCCTTGGCCTTGAAATCAATAGCGCTGGCGCCCGTGGCGGCGCCGAACACAAGGCCGGCCGCCAAAAGGAGTGTTGCAAGCTTCTTCATTGTAAATACCTTCCTTTCTTTTGCACGTTTATCTGTGCAGTTTTTGACGAAACGGTTACGGATTTCAACCCGCAAAAAATTTATACCCGATCCCCGGGACACATGCAAGGGCTTTGGTGCAATTTTTTTTACCCGACGGACTTTTTTCTTGTTTTTGAATAAAAATACAGTAATTTCAAATAAATAAAAATTTTTTGCGAGCGCCGCGGTTTTTCCTTCGGAAAGAGCCGAAACTGTCTTGCGCACGGAGCGCCCTTTCGCGCGGCCAATATACCTGTGGGGCATGTTTGGGGGCAGTTTCCGGCGATTCGGCGGGAACCATGAAAAGAATATACAATATCCTGATATAAATAAAATATTTTTTCATGAACGCATACGCGGCCCCGGCTTTCAAGGCCAAGGGGCAGTGGATCATGAGCTTTGACTACGGCGAGGGCGGCAATTTTGTTGAAAAGAACCGCCAGCGCGACAAGACCTCCGGGTATAACAACAAGGGGGATGATTTTGAAGCCAAGCAGCGCGTCCGTCTGCAGTTGGACGCCGTGGCCTCCGAATCCCTGTCCGGCACCGTGTATTTTGAAATCGGCGACACCGTTTGGGGCAAGGCTTCCGACGGCGGCGCTCTGGGCGCCGACGGCAGAATCGTCGAGCTGAAGCGCGCCTACATCGACTGGATAGCCCCCGACACCGATCTGAAGGTCCGCATGGGCCTGCAGGGCATCGCGCTGCCCGCCTACACCACCCAGGCTTCCCAGATCCTGGATGACGACGTGGCCGCTGTCGTGCTGTCCAACAAGTTCAACGACAACGTGACCCTGACCGCCTTCTGGGCCCGTCCGTACAACGACAACTTCCTCGGAAGCTCGCCCGAGTACGATGCGCGCGGGTACAAGCGATCCGGAACCTATCCGACGGATTACATGGACAACGTGGATCTGTTCGCGCTGTTGCTGCCCATGTCCTTTGACGGCGTGAAGGTAACCCCCTGGGCCATGCTCGGTTTCGTCGGCCCCAACGCCTTCCGGTCGCCCGCCGACGACAATTACTACGGCAACGCCTACGGCCGCTTCAGCAACGGCACCACGCCCGCCGTGTGGGCCAACAAGCAGTACAAGAAGGACTACAACGACAACTACGCCACCGGCTTCTGGGCGGGCATCACCGGCGAAGTGACCATGTGGGACCCCTTCCGCCTGGCCTGGGATCTGAACTACGGCGGCATCTACAATGATCAGGAAGCTCTGAACCGCGGCGGATTCTACGGTTCTCTGCTGGGCGAATACAAGCTGGACTGGGGTACTCCCGGCCTGTACTTCTGGTACAGCACCGGCGACAACAACAATCCCAAGGACGGTTCCGAGCGCATGGCGACCCTGAGCGCCAACGGCAACAATCAGTTCTCCAACTTCGCGGGCAACGGCAACCCCTACATCGCCCGCGAAGGCGTGCTGGGTTCCACGCTTGTCGGCACCTGGGGCGTCGGCGGCCGCGTGAAGGACGTGAGCTTTGTGGAAGGTCTGAAGCATACCTTGCGCGTCAACTACTTCGGCGGCACCAACAGCCCGGCCATGGCCAAGTACATCACCGGCAAGAAGGACGTGGGCGGAACGGGCGTCAACTGGTGGCAGTACCGGAATCATCGGCCCGTGGGTGATTTCAATCAGAACGACGGCCTGTATCTGACCACCATGGACAGCGCCCTGGAATTCGGCCTGACCAGCGATTACAAGATCCACGACAACCTGACGTTCTCGGTGGACGCGGCCTACATCGCCCTGTGGCTGGATCAGTCCAAGTCCGTCTGGGGCGGCGGCTGGATCGCGGGCACCAACCAGACCAGTTGGCTCGGCTCCAACTCCATCACCGACGCCTGGAACATCAACGCCAGCTTCGTGTACGATTTCTAGGGTCAGGGCTCAGTAAAATGCCGTCCGCGAAACGCCGCATTTTTTCGACCGGCAAGGCGCAAGGCCGACATTGGGCAACATTGTATGCACATACCGCAAGGCCACTGTCGACGTTGCAAGACCGCGGGACGGAAAAGACGGCGTTGCGGCGGGCGGGGCAATGAGGGCTGACCCTGGAGCAAGTTCAGCACGAAGCAGCTCCGGCAGAGCACAAAACGGAACACGATGGGGGCCTTGCGGGGCCCCCTTTTTTGTCGCGGCATCTTTGAGCGCCCGGCGGACGCCGGGTCATTTTTTCAGCACGTCCTGGTACAAACCGTCGGCCACAGCGGCGGCCCGGCGCAGGCTGTCGTCGGCAAGATGCGCATAACGCTGTGTCATAACAGGACTTTCGTGGGTCAGGAGCCGTTGCAGGGTATAGAGATCCACCTGCCCGGAAGACGCCAGCCAACTGGCGAAGGTATGGCGCAATCCGTGCAACGGTCGGAAATCGTCGGGCAGCGCCGCCTTTTTTTTGACTCTGGCCAGCAGACGCCGCAATCCCTTGCGCGGTCCGCCGTCCCTGCCGGGAAACACGTAGGGACTTTTTGTGCGGCGCACCCCTTGCAAAATAGCGCGGGCCTGTTCGGTCAGCGGAATGGTTTCCGTCTTGCGCTTTTTGGCGACTTCCCCGCGCAGAGTGATAAACCCGCGAATAAAATCAATATCATCCCACTGCAATCCCAGCAGAGCGCCCCGGCGCATGCCGGTGGCCAGGGCCAGACGCACCAGAGACGCCAGATCCTGATCCGGCTCCTCGTCCAGCGCGGCCAGCAATGCCCGAGCCTGTTCGGGGGTAAGACATTCCGTTTTGCTGTTGTCCACCTTGGGCATGTCGAACTGCAATCGGGCCGGTTCCGGCTGGGGACATATCCCCCGGCGCCCGGCGTAGCGGATGATGCGCCGCAATAACCCCATGACATGTTTGACTGTTTGCGGAGACTTGCCCGCATCCAGCAGAGAATCGCGCAGGGAATCCACGTCGGCGGTGGTGATTTCCGCGGGCGTTCGCCCGGCAAACCGGGGAACCAGCTTTTTGTAATTGGAGATATCCGCCTGATTTCCGGGGCGTCCGCTATGGGCCTGCTGATACACTTCCCACAGGCGGGCGATGGTCGGCCTGTTCCGTTCCGCTTCCCGGGCCATTTTTTCCGCGGCGCGTCGTTCGGCGTTGCTCGGCTCGCGTCCCTCGATCCGGGCCGAGCGGATGCCGGCGGCCCGGATGGGAGTCATGCGATCCCGATACTGGCGCCCGACCTTTTCCTCAATTTGTTTTCCGCAACGTCGGTATCGTATGTAATATACTTTCTCTACGCCTGAACCGAATGGGCGCGGCACTTCGACGTAGAAAACACCGGCATATCCTCTGCAACAATGGCGTATACGACTAGACATTTTTATTATATAATTTGATTTTGATTTATGTGTCAATATCTATGGTAAATATTATGCAGTAATTTTTTTGCATGCATATTATGCATGCATAATCATGAAAAAATGCCTCTTTAATCGTAAAAATAATTATTTATAAATCGTGTTTGTGTGGGGCATAGTGTGGGGCAGATTGAAAAAAACACATATTAGTGGTCATAAGACTGCCATTTTCACTGTTTTGTGTCAATGCAACATAGGGATTGCGTGAAATATATATGCGGAAGCCTATGTTTTTTATAAAAAAATATAATAAAATTGCCATGTTGATTATTTGTTTGTCTATCGGACATTTTCCCCGGCGTTTTGCGGAAAGCGCGGCCCGCGAATCTGCGTTTTCCCCTTGGCAATCCCGCGCGCCGGTCTTACTGTAACAGAAGACAAAGAGGCGTTTTTCTCCTTTTGCACCACTGCAACACCATCATATTTCCATGCAACGTCCCGCTCCTGAAACCATCCCCCTGACGCCCGGCGTGTACCTGTACAAGGACGCCGAGGGCCGTATTCTGTATGTCGGCAAAGCCCGCGTGCTGCGTCGCCGCGTCATGTCCTACTTCCGCGAGGAAGGCCTGCCCGCCAAAACCCTCGCCATGCTGCGCCATGCCGTCAGCCTGGAAACCCTGTCGACCACGACGGAAAAGGAAGCCCTGCTGCTTGAAGCCAGCCTGATCAAAAAACACCGTCCCCATTATAATATTGTGCTGCGCGACGACAAACAGTACGCGCTGTTCCGGCTGTCCTGCCGTCATCCTTTTCCGCGACTGGAGATTGTACGCGCCGCCCGGCGGGATGGGGCCAGATACTTCGGGCCGTTCACTTCGAGCACGGCCGCCCGCGAAACCTGGAAGCTGATCCACCGCGTTTTTCCGTTGCGCCGTTGTACGGACCGGGCCATGCGCAACCGGGTGCGGCCCTGCCTTTATCATCATATAGGACAGTGTCCGGCCCCGTGCATGGAGAGCATCACGCCCGAAGCGTACCATGCGGGCGTGCAGCGGGTGGCGGATCTGCTGTCCGGTCGCAGCGGCGAGTTGGTGAAGGAGCTGCGGCGGGAAATGACCTCCGCCGCCGAAGCCCTGGATTTTGAACGGGCCGCCGTGTTGCGGGATCAGATCCGCGCCGTGGAGCGCACGGTGGAGCGGCAGGGGGCCGTGTTGCCCGGCGGCGGCGATCTGGACGCGATCGGACTGCACGCCGCCGAAACCGGCCTTGCGCTGGCTGTGGTGTTTGTGCGGGGCGGCGCACTGATTGACGGCCGGGCCTTTTTTTGGCCGGGTCTGGAGTTTGAGGACGCCCCGGAGTTGCTCAGAACATTTCTGGTGCAGTTTTATGGTCCGGTCACGCCGCCGCCGCGGATCGTGCTGCCCTGGCTGCCCGAGGACGGCGACATTCCGGCGGACGCTTCCGGAGAGGATGGAGCCGTCGAACCTGATGCGGAGGCGGAAGCCGAAGACAGTCTGGCCGTGATGGAGCAGACTCTTTCGGAGCTGCGCGGCGGTCCGGTGCGTGTGGCGGCCCCGCGTTCTCCGGAGGAAAACCGGCTTGTGGATGTGGCCGCCGCCAATGCGGGCGAGGAGACGCGCCGCCGCCGTGAAACGCCCCTGGCGGAGCGGCTGGCCGCGTCGCTGCACCTGGCCGCGCCGCCCGCGCGTATCGAATGCGTGGATGTGTCGCACACTTCCGGGCAACAGACGCGGGTGGGCATGGTGGTCTTCGAGGACGGCAGACCTCTGACCTCCGCCTACCGCACCTACGCCATGCCCGACGGCACGAGCGACGACTATGCCGTGCTGGCGGCCTGGGTGGAGCGGCGGTTGGAATCGGGACCGCCCTGGCCGGATCTCCTGCTGATCGACGGCGGCCGCGGGCAGTTGTCCGCCGTGGGGCGGGCATTGGCCCGGTCCGGCAAGGCGGAGTTGTTCGCTCTGGCGGCCATCGCCAAGGCCCGCGACGCCCGTGGCCATGCCGACCGCCGGGCGGGAAACATCGCGGATCGTATTTTTTTGCCCGGCCGGGCCAATCCTCTGCCGCTGCGCGACGGTTCGCCCGAACTGCTGTTTTTGCAGCATGTGCGCGACACTACTCACCGCTACGCCATCGGGCGGCACCGCCGCGCGCGGGCCGGGGCGGCGCTGTCCGGGGAACTGATGCGTCTGCCGGGCATCGGTCCGCAGACGGCGCGTCTGTTATGGGATCATTTCGGCAGCATCGCGGCCATGACGGCGGCAGGTCTGGAAGAGCTGGTGGCGCTGCCGGGCATCGGCAAGCGCAAGGGGCGGACGCTGTGGGAAAAGCTCCAGGGCTTGAAAGGAAAGTGAGCTTCCTGTATCCGAAAAGCATACTCTGCACATTGTGAGGTTCTTATGTCCGCACCCCGTTTGATTGACACTCTGGCCCTGGGATTCTGTCGCGTGGGCGTGGCCGGTCTTGCGCCGCGCGCGCCCGGCACCTGGGGGGCCGCCGTGGCGGCCCTGCTGGCCCCGATCTGGTTTTTGCCGCTGCCGTTCGCGGGGCGCATGATCGTGCTGGGCGGCATCTTTTTTGTCGGTTCCCTGGCCGCCACGCGGGCGGAAGAACTGCTGGAATGCAAGGATCCTTCCCAGGTGGTCGTCGACGAATTGCTGGGCATGTGGATCGCCCTGCTGCCGTTCGCCGCGCCGTCCATAGGACTGGTGGCGGCGGCGTTTCTGCTGTTCCGGCTCTTCGATATCTGGAAGCCCTGGCCGGTAGGCGCTTCGGAAAACTGGATGCGGGGCGGGTACGGCGTGATGCTGGACGATGTGTTGGCCGGGCTGATGGCGCTGATCTGCGTGGCCGCGCTGCACTGGGTGGGCATAGTATAACATGATGAAATAAATTATTTTAATTGTGGATCAAGGGTTCCCTCCCTGTGTGCCCGTGACCACTCGTCTATTTTTAAGGACATGAACAAGCTCAGAAAGTTCGA
>CASQEL010000098.1 GCA_949427775.1 uncultured Desulfovibrionaceae bacterium | reverse complement strand
ATCCCCTTTTCCTGTAGACTTGATGAAGAAGTCAAACGGAACGGAGCTAAAGGAAATCAATGACCCTAACAAATGTTCTTTATGAAGGAATGTAAGGGAAAATCCTATGTCTATGTGTGTCGCCTGTGGCGGCATTATGGCCGGAACAAGCGTCCGTTCCATTGCGGTGCTGATTCGCCGTCGACATAGCAGTCGGTAATATTCCGTTACAGGACAGCGCAGATCCCACGGCACCTGTGGCGTCCGTATGCGGTAGGTTGCCGCATCGCAGGCGGGCGCATAGTTGGTGCGGGGCAAGTAGTCGTCCGGCAGGGTGGTCAGATCAAGAATGTCATAATGCGAGTTTTGCGTGCATTCCCGGCGCGGCGTCTTGTACAGCGGGTTGCCCACAAAGAAATGCGGTCCGGAGAGAATCAGTTCCTCGGCCTGCCCGGGGAAATGATTTTCCACGCGGCGTATTGTACCGTCTTTCTGTGCATTGGTTTCATGCCACATTTCCAGTGAATAATACTCCCCGGCAATGTCCCCCAACGTCTTTTCCGCGTTGGCGAAGCATTGCAACACGTCCAGCAGTTCCCTCGCGTGCAGGGCTGGCAGGCGGGCTTCCAGCGCGGGCGTGCCCGCCGCATCGTACAGGGAGGCCAGCAAGGCTAATGTCGTCGCATCCACGCGGACGATCCTGTCCTGATGTCCTTCCGTGTTCCACGCGCCGTCCTCGGTTTTGATGCCCCCGACGTCGCCCCGGCCGTTGTGCGCGAAACAGGCGTCGATGGTCTTGGGTGTGAAGAGGTTGGCGATATTGGTAAAGGCGACCTCATCCTGCCATGCGCTGTAGATGTTCAGGCTGAATTTTGCATGGTGATCCACATCTCCAAACAGCTTCAGTTCATTCTGGAACTGGAAATGCGCCCGCAGACGCGGGTAGACCTCCCGCCGGAAACCGCCGCCCTTGGGATCATCGTAAATGCCTTCAGGGTGCACAAAGGCGCTGACGGCTCCGGCATTGCCGATCATCCAGGCCTGCGGCAGGAAGCACTTGAACAGATTCGTCTGGACGCCCTTCAGCGCGGGGTAATTCTGCAAGGCGTTGAGAAAGCTCTGCGTGCCCGCGATGTCCGCAAACTCCGCCAGATAGGGGGAAAGCAGGTTGTTGCGCTCCAGAATGTCGTTGCGGCGGGCGGCCAGCGCGGACGCGGAAAATTTGTGCAGCACAAATTCCGGGTCATAGTCGCCCATCAGGCCGCCTTCGTTCCATTCCACCTTGAGCCACGGCGGATTCCCCAGTATGAGGTCGAAACCGCCGCGCGTCTGGAAGATGTCCGCATACTCCAGCTCCCAGTGATGGAAGCGGTAGCGGGCGGAAAGCTCCCGCGCCAGACGCAGGCGTTCCAGGTTCCGGCAGAGGCTGTCCACATCCACCCGGCCCAGATCTTCCCGCACGGGCAGGCGCAACTGCTGCCGCGGCTCCATGCCCGGAAGAAAGACGTGCCCCGCCTCCGTGGGCTGTAGGGTAAAGGTGGTTCCTTCCAGCAACAGGGACATTTCACAGAGAAATTCCTCGCGGGAGGGCAGGGCTTCGGCCTTGTCCAGCGGCCAGAACCAGAGAGCGCACCAATAGTCCATGGCCATTTTGAGCCGCCGGTAGGGGGAAGACTGTCTGACGCCCTGCGAGTACAGCTCCAGCGAGAGGATGCGATCCTTTTCCTGCACGGTGGATGTGTTCCCCGACGCGACATCCGGCTGCCCCCAAACCCGCAGGGGATCGGCTGTCCGGCGGCGCAGACGCGCCTGTTCGGCGCTGTGCGCGGCCCACAGTTTGTCCGCCGCCGCGGAGAGCTTGCACAGTTGGCTGATTTCCTCCGGCCGGAAGGGCGCCAGAAAGGATTTTTTCCACGCTTTGACGAGCGCCAGGGCGTCGGGCGCCAGGGTTTTGACGACCTTGTCCGCATAATCGGCCATGCCGTCGTCCGGCAGCAGAAAATGGTAGACGTCGTTTTTCGCGCGCCGCTGCCCGGGCGTCACCCGCCGGGGAACCGACGTGCGCCACCCGGAAACAGCTTTTTTGCGCAGGGCGGACGCCTTCCACACCTGCCGCCGCGCCCCGATGAGCGAGTTGCCGCAGAAAAGCTGGTTGCCGAACCACGGCACGAAGCCATCGGCGGAGATGGTGTTCAGCCACAGGCTGACTTCCGCCAGTTCCACCGCCACGGGGTTCAGATCCACGCCGAAGACGTTGTTGTCCGCCATGTACATTTTGACTTTCTGCAACTCGTCGGCATAGTCGTTTCGCGGGATCTTTTCCCCCAGCTCTTCCTGCTTCCTTTCCAGATAGGCTTCGGCAAGCTGGTTGACGGCTTCATTCAGGAAGGCCGCCGAGCCCATGGCGGGTTCGCATACGGTGAGATGCAGAATGTCATCGGCGGTTTTTCCGGGCAGCAGTTCCTTCAGCGCATACTTCACCAGACAGCGCGTCAGGGATTCCGGCGTATAGTAGGATGCGGACTTTTCGCGGTCGCGTCCGGCCATGCGGTAGATGAACGTGCCTTTCGGATAAACCTTCAGACGTTTCAGCCCGTCCGGACCTGTTTCGTACACCTTTTCGGCTTCCGTGTACTTGTGCAGGTCTGCCGCCGTAACGAAATAGGCGGTTTGCAGCTCGTCGGCATTTGGGGCGGCCTTCACTTCGTAGAGGTCCGTTTGGGCGAAAAAGCCGCGGTAGGACAGCAGCGCCTCGTACACGGCCCCCAACTGGTTGATGCCCAACTGGGCGTAGGAAATGCGGCCCCTGCGTCCCCGGCCGGGCCGGGTCAGGGACATGAGCTGTATGACGCGCTGCAAAACCGCGTTCCGCAGTTTGGCGCGCCGCAGCAACGGCGTCTTGTCCGGATCGAACAGATGGGATTTCAGCGGCGCGATGTCGAATTCATGGATGCGGGGCCGTTGCGGGTCGTCCAGTTTTTCCTGCCCGTCCGCCCCGGTGTGGCCGTCCCAGATCATGCCGAACAGCAGTTCCAGACTCTGCTGGACATAGCTGCCGTCACGGGATTCGTCGTCCGTGAGCTGCATCATCTCCAGCCCGCGCAGTGATTCCAGGCTGTATCCGGAAAGGTACGTTTCGCTCTTCAGGGGCACATAGTTCAGCTCCGGCCGCGCCTCGATGTAGAAGAGGAACAGCAGCCGGTACATATAGCGCAGGCACTGCATGGAAAGGTCTTCCGGCGACAGCGCGCCGTCATAGACTTTTTCCTTCATATCCTCGCGCAGGGATCGCGCCGTCTCGTTGCCCAGCAGCTCGATGCTTTCACGCAGAGCGTATTTCAGGTCTTCGGAAACGCCGTAGGCATGCTTGTGGGAGTTTTCGTCCAGCGCATCCAGCAGCGAAAGGCCGTCCTCCGGGCACAGACTGTCCCGGTGCGTGAAGGCCGCCATGGCGGCAAGCGTTTTTTCTTCACGGCGGTCAAACAGGGCGTCGAACAGAAACCGCAGGCAGCGCCGCGCGTTCCACTTGTTCCGGTCCACAAGGACAAGCTGATGGACCGACAGCAGCAGCACAAAGCGGGGAGGTTCCGGCAAGGTAAAAATGCGGGTGTCCAGGGCCTCCTCCGCCGTCAACCCCGCTTCCGGCAGCGCCGCGGCGTCCGGCGCGCCCGCGCCTTTTTCCTGTGCCGGAGCATGAAAGGGCAGGGGCATATCCAGCGGGTCCCGCGCATCGCCGTCTTCCAGTACGGAAAGCGCCCACAGTTCCGGCGCGCCGCCGGTGCGGCAGACTTCCGCCGTCACGGAAAGGATCGCGCCGCCTTCCATTTCCCGCGGAACGGGGGCGGGCGCGTAGCCCAGCGCCGTCAGCAGATCTTTCGCAAAAGAGAGCGGAACCACTTCATATTCTTTAGACGCGCGGCTGTGCCGCACCCAGCGTTTGGCGCAGGCGGCCAGTTTCCCGGCGGGCGTCGGCGTGCCGTCCTCTTCCGCCTGTTTTTTCCAGCGGGCGAAAATGTCCGTCAGATCGTTCTCAAGGACGGCGGCGATGTAGTGCGTGGTGAAAAATTCGTTCTGATTGGTGATGCCGCTCAGGTCGATGCCCATGACTTATGCTCCCGCCGCCGTAAATACGGCCGCTATGCGGATATACGGACGGTCTTCCACCTTGAGCGTGTCGCGAATCCACTGCTGGTAATCGTCAAAGACCCGGTTGGTTTTGCGATCCAGGGCGTCCAGACGGATCTGCGTCAGCTTGTTGTCCCGCGTGACACCCATGCGGTGCTGCTCCAGATGTTTTTTCTGCAAGGCGCTCAGGCGTTCAAGTCGGCTTTCCAACTGCGGCCTGAGACGCGCTTCCACAGCCTCGCGCTCCGAACTCATGCGACGTTTGCTCAACTCCACCACGGCGGGCAGCGCCGTCGCCAGCGCTTTCAGGTCCGGCGAGGACTGCCGGTTGGCAAGTTGCGCGCCGGGAAGCAGCCCCGCGTATTCCAGCGACTCCTCCAGCGAAAGCATACGCGCGTACACGCCCTGCCGGAACAGACAGCCGAACCAGCTGACGACCACGGGGTGTCCCTTCAGGTTGGGAATCTGGCCGGAAACAAGGTAGATCGCCTCTCCCGCCGCCGGACCAGGCAGCGAGAGCACCGGGGCTTCATTGCGCCGGTAACCGGCCGTCACCTTGTCCGCGAGCCAGCGCATGGCGGGGTGCAGTTCCCAAAGATACTGAACGCGGGGCCATGCGTTTTCCTCCCTGCGGCACTGGGAGATTTCCTGCTGAACAACATCCTTTTTCGCGGACAGACGGAGGCAATCCGCCTGTCTGATTTCCCGCGGAAAATGCCGGAAGCGGTATTTCAGTTCGCCGCACCAGGGCTTGCCCGCGTTCCATCGCAACTCCAGCGCCTGTTCATCTTCGCGAACGAGCACGCCCTCCAGGTCAAGCTTGTGCAGGGCATCCCCGGCGAAGGAAAAGTCGTCCGGGTACAGCGAAGGCAGCGTGGCCGTTCCCGCAGCGGTTTCTTTCCCTTCCGGCTGTTCGACCAGACCTTCCAGAAAGCTCAGCAGATTGTCGCCGTCCGCCGCGGCCGCCGCCTGCGCCATGCGGGCGTCCATCGCCGCCTCCAGCTCTTCGGCGGAGCCGCTCTCCATGGCCCCGGCCACGATTTTTTCTTCCTTCTCCATATCGTAGACGCCCAGGAAGGCGGACGGATCGCCGATATTTTTCGTGACGGCGTCGTCCTTGCGGATCTCCAAAATGCGGGTGTCGCCCCTGATGTCTTCGCGGGCGCTCTCCGTCATCAGGTAGCCGATGTGCGGCGTGCGCGTCTGGCCGTAACGGTCGATGCGCCCGTTGCGCTGCTGGAAAAGCATCAATGACCACGGCACGTCAAAGTGGATCATTTTGTTGCAGAGGTAGTGCAGGTTGATGCCTTCGGAAGCCACGTCCGTGGCGATGAGCAGACGGACCGGCGACTCGTCCTTGCCGAACGCCTCCACCACCGCTTGTTGTTCAATGTCGGAATCGCTGCCGCGCAAGGTCCGCAACTGTTCCTTTTTGAGCTTCAGCGCATCGGGCAGGTCCTTTGCCAGAAATTCCAGCGTGGCGATACGCTCCGTGAAGATGATCAGGCGGTCGTCATGCGCCTTCCCGGTGAAGTGGAACGGCGAGGCGGGATCGCGCAGCGTTGCCGCCAGCTTGTTGAACTTGGAAAAATCACTGACGCTCCAGCCTTCCAGGGCATCCCGGATGGCCCGCAGCGAAGCGATGTCCCGCGCGGCGTCGGCCTGCCCCTGAAGCTTTGCGAGACTGTTGTCCACGGTTTCCCGGCACGCCGCGGGAGAGGAAAAAAGGGATTTTTCCAGCAGGGTGCGGAACAACTGTCCCGTGCCTTTCCGCGCGTCGAGGCGGGCGAAATCGGCAGCGGCCAGCGCCGCGAAGACGGCTTCTTCCCGTGCTCCGGCCTGTGCTTTCAAGGTGTGGATTTCACGCTCCCTGAACTCCATGCGGACCTGCGACATAATGTCTTTCTTGAAGCGGCGGATGAACAGGCCGCGAATATCCTCCGGCCCGTAATGCTCTTTGTCCGCAATGGCCGTGGGGTCCAGCATGTTCATCAACGAGGCGAAGGAGCGCGGCGAGCCGTCGTGGGGCGTGGCGGACAGCAGGATCAGACTGTCCGAACGGGCGGCGAGCAATTCCGCCAGCCTGGCGCGCAGGGAGCGTGAACCGCCGCGCTCCGCGACATTGTGCGCTTCATCTATGACGAGGATGTCCCACCAGGCGTTTTCAAGGTACGTCCTGTAGTTGCGGTCGTTTTTCAGCGTGTCGACGGAGATGATGCTCTTGTCGAAGTAATGGAACGGATTGTGGTTGATGGGAATTTCTTCCCGCACACGGTTCAGCCCACAGGAATCCAGCCTGGTCAGGGGAATGGAAAAACGGGACCAGAGTTCCTTCTGGAACTGGGTCATCATGCTCTTGACCGTCACTACGAGGATGCGACGGCCACGGCCACGCCGAATAAGCTCGGCCAGCAATATGCCGCATTCCAGCGTTTTGCCCAGACCGACGGCATCGGCAATGAGTATGCGCTGCCGGGGCTGTTTCAACGCCTGCGCCGTGGGCTCCAGCTGGTAGGGGACCGAGTCCATGGCCGCCTTGTGGCCGCTGTAAATGCGCTCATCCGTGGGAACGGCGCCCCGCAGAAGGCTTTCCAGATACAGACGCGAGTCCCGAAAATTCGGAGAGTCGTCCCGCACCAGCACAGTCCGGGCAGGATCGAGCATCTCAATCTTTTTTTCCACGCTCGTCAGGAACCGGACTTCCTTATCCCGGACAATCTCCGACAGTCCCACACAGTGGAGGAGGTGTCCGGAACCCTGCGTCCGTTCCACTTTGCGCACCAGCCACTGCGCATCGCGTACAACGATGCGCGCCCCCGGAGCCGGTATTTCCATCTCTCCCTCCATGGGCCGCGACTTTCCGCCAAAAACAATCCGCATCTGCCCATGGCGCAAGAATAGCGTCATCTCAGGCTGTTCTCAAGCTGCATGGCGGAAATGCCCGAGGCAATCGCATGAAGCCTAGTACTGTATAACACAAAATACTTCGTATTTTGTGTCAAGATCATTCGCCGAAAAACGCGGTTTTCGGCGCATTCACGGCGACTATGCCGCCGCGCCATGCTCTCGCATGGCGGCTAGTACACAGAAACTTTAGATGTTTCTGTGTACTAGATGTAGAGTGTCAACAG
>CASQEL010000097.1 GCA_949427775.1 uncultured Desulfovibrionaceae bacterium | reverse complement strand
GCCGAGGGGTTTGGGGGCGAGCAGCCCCCAAGAGCGCATTTCAACCTGAAAATGTCTATGTGGGCTACCTGCACATTCCCTCTTTACGGGCAGCTTCCAAAGGGCGACAAAGGCCTCCCGCACATCCCCGTTCGAGCGCCGCGCAGGCTTTTTCGCTGTTCCCTTCGCGCGCTTCCAGCACCCCCAGAACATTCCAGGCATCCGGTTGGCGCGCATCTTTCTGCAAGGCGTATTCCGCATCGCGCCGGGCGGCGACGGGCATATCGCTCCGCAGAGATACCAACCCTCTCCAGGCATACATCTGCGCCGTAGGCGTATGTCGCAACGCCTCCGTCACATCATCAAACGCCTGTTCCCGCCGTCCCAGTTCACTCCGGGCCAGACCTCGCAAGGCCAGCGCGGGCGGATAACCGGGGTCCGCTTCCAAAGCCTGATCCAGCAGCGCCTCAGCTTCTTTCGGGTCGGCGCAGATGTCTTCCCGCCACAGCGCACGGGCTTGCGCCACAAGCCGTTCCGTCTCCGGATGCCCCGCGGCAACAACGGCAGCGCCGCTCTGTTCTCCCGCGCCGTTACTTCCAGACGCCTCAAGAGGTTCCTTCGCGCCGCATCCGGCAATCAAGAAAAAACAGCACGCTGCGGCCCAAAACACGTGTCTACGCATGTCACCCCCATAAAGTATCATAGACATAACCTGTTATCTATTTTACAACAACTTTTCAAAAGTTTTATCTATAAAGATTAAACTAACAGTACCGTAAGACAGAGGGGTTCCACATGCCTTTTACTACAAACCATATCCTGTTGGAAACCTATAACCGCTCTCTGGAAACCATCTCCGATCCCACGCCCATACAATCTCTTGTCCGCAGGGGGATCCCCCATCTACTTGAATCCTCTATGATATTCAACGTCTGCATCAGCATGGACAGTCCGTTTACGGAAGAATTTTTTGAAAAACTTAAAACAGAGGACACATCACATGACGGCTGCTTCGCCGTTTTTGAATGCCTGGTGATTTTCTTCCGTGAAAAGTGGCTGCGCCTGGGCAACCGCCGCACCGACGCCGTGGAACGTGACATACTGCATTATTTTGAAACTTCTCCCGAATGGAACCAGAATCTGGGCACATTAATCTGCGCATGGTACTGGCGGCACCTGCCCCGGCGTGTCATGGATGACGTACGTCGTCAAAGCGCCGGAGAGGAATTCGTCGACATGTGTTAATCTTTTCCCGCAATGATGTGATTCGCGATTCTACGGCCGCCGCAGCGGCGTCGTAGCGGAGGCGCCGCGCATTGATGCCGTGCGCAACGGCGGAAGCGCCACTGTCCTCGATAGCTCTCGGACGACGCCGGAACCGGAATTTTTATGGCGCGTCACGGTGTCCGGCATAGGGACCGCTGTCGCGCGCCCGCAGCCGCCGGGCACGCCTTGGGATGTTTCCTGCCTGCGCGCCGGAGTTCGATAGCGCATCTCGAAAACAGCAACGGCAACGGGTCGTCTCCTCGGCGGGAGACGACCCGTTTTCCTGATGCGGGGGTGACAGAATATTACCGCTTCATGTTCTCAGCCAACAGCTCGGAGATGTGCGTCACCTTGAGAGGGCTGCCTTTCTTCTCCGCGCCGCCACGCAGCTGCATGATGCAGCCGGGGCAGTCCACCACCAGACGGGTCGCGCCTGTGGCCTCGACGTTGGCCAGCTTTTTTTCCAGAAGTTGTGCGGAAATTTCCGGGAACTTCATGGAATACGTGCCGCCGAAACCGCAGCAAACCTCTTCTTCTTCGGAGGGCAGGTATTCCCCGGCCGCCCGGATGAGATCCCGCGGCGCGTCCTTGACGCCCAGACCGCGGCAGAGGTGACAGGAGGCGTGATAGGTCACCTTTTCGCCCTTGTTCACGAAGTCGTCGGCCGTCAGCCCCAGCACATCGTGCACGAAGGAGCTGAAATCCATGATTTTGCCCGCAAAGGCGTTGACCCGCTGGGCTTCGCCGGACGTACCTTCCAGAATGTGCGGATAACTGTGTTTAAGGTGCGAACCGCAACTGGCGCACAGGGTAATGATGGCATCGTACTTGCCCGCGTCAAAGGCGCGGATATTCTGCCGGGCGACCTCGATAGAGGTCTTGCGCTGGCCCATCATCTCCAGCGGCAGGCCGCAGCAGCTCTGCTCCAGGGGGAATTCCACGTCCACATTATGCGCGGCCAGCAGCTTGACGCAGGCTTCCAGCTGTTCGGGGTACACGAAATCCTGCGCGCACCCCGCGAACAACGCCACGCGGTAGCGCGGATTCGGCAGGTTGGGCTTGATGGACTTCCAGCGATCGCGGAACGATTTGGCCGCGATGGCGGGCAGGGCCTTGTAGCCGTGCTTGCCCAGGAAAATGGCCGGCAGGTGGCGCTGGAACTGGCTGCCGCCCGTGCTGGGCAGTTGCGCGAACTTGGCGAACTTCAGCAGGCTGTGGAACATCTTGCGGTTTTTCATCACCGCGCTGAGCAACGCCGCTTCGGCGGGCGTGCCTTCCTCTTCGTTGAGGCGGGAGCGGATTTCGCGGATCAGGCGCGGCAGATCGATGCCGCCCGCGCAGATGTTCTTGCAGGCTTCGCAGCCCACGCAGTTTTGCGCCAGCACCTTGGCCCGTTCCCGGCCGTGGAAGAAGTAGGTCAGGATAAGGCCGATGGCCCCGATGTAGATATAGCCCATCTTGTGCCCGCCCACCAGACGGAACACCGGACAGACGTTGGCGCACGCGCCGCAACGCACGCAGCGCAGCACCTGGGAGAACAGCGGATCCTTGGCCAGCGCCGAACGGCCGTTATCCAGGAAGACCACATGCATGATCTTTTTGCCCGTGGGCGACGAAGCGCAGGGACCGGCCCCGTCCATCCAACTGACGTAGGAGGTCAGCATCTGGGCGGTGGCGTTGCGCGGCAGCACCAGCAGCGCGTTCAACGCTTCGTCCAGGGTGGGAATGAGTTTGTCCAGACCCACCAGGGCCACGTGCACGCGCGGCAGCGTGGTGACCATACGGGCGTTGCCCTCGTTGGTCACGGTGGCTATGGCGCCCGTTTCCGCCACGGCGAAGTTGGCTCCGGAAATGCCCATGTCCGCCGCGATGAACTTGCGGCGCAGCTGCACGCGAGCCACCTTGACCAGCCGCTGGATGTCGGAATCCTGCTTGACGCCGGTGGCCTTGCTGAAGTCGTCGGCCACCTGATACCGCGACAGGTGGATGGCGGGCATGACCATATGCGAGGGACCTTCATGCCGCAACTGGATGATCCACTCGCCGAGGTCGGTTTCATCCACGATCAGGCCGTCCTGCTCCAACCGAAGGTTCAGCTGGGTTTCCTCGGCCGTCATGGATTTGGATTTCACCACCTTCTTGACATCGTTTTCCTTGGCGATGCGGGCGATAATTTCATTGGCTTCCGCCGCCGTGGCGGCGCGGTGCACGACGACGCCGCGCTTTTCGGCCTCACGTTTGAACTGCTCGTACAGTTCATCCATGTGCTGGGCGGCATTGTCTTTGGCCGCGGCGATCTTGGCGATCAGATCCCGCTCGTTCACCTGCTGAAACACGGCTTCGCGGTTGGCCTTGTAGGCCACGGCGAAGGTGTCCAGCGTCTTGCGCAGAAAGCTGTCGTCAAGCGCCTTGTCCAGTTCTTCCCGGTAGGAGGAAAGGGTTTTGGGAGCTTCATGCATATGCCTAGTCCTCCAAAAGAATGATATGCAATTCCAGCGGTCCGTGCACGCCGATGGCGCTGACGCGCTCAATGTCGGCGGTGCGGCTCGGGCCGGTGATGAAGGCCGTATAACTCGGCTTGCCTGTGCTCTGCTGCGCCCGCAGATCGGCGGCGATGGACGGCAAATCCTTGCGGATGGCGGATTTGTGCAGAATGAGCACGCTGATTTCGCTGATCATGGTCGCCAGACGGGTTTCCTCGTCATCGGAATTGACCATGCAGGTGCCGCTGTCGGCCACGCCGAGCACGGCCTGGGCCACCCCCACATCAATACCGGCCAGGTGCTTGCGCAGCCCCTCCCTGATGCAGGCGAAACCTTTGGCCTCGCAATCCCCGGCCAGCGCGCCGAAGGCGGCGGCGTCCAGATCGGGGGCGGCCACGATCCGCTTCACGCGGGTGGGCACCTTGTTGGGACCCAGGGGACCTTGTTCCGCGTCGGGCTCGTCGGCGAGCAGTTCGCACGGGTCTTTGCTTGCGCAAACATCCGCCACGTACCGGGCGGCTTCGGCCATGGAAGCCGCCTCAACGACCTTGGCCCCTACCACGGCGGCCTTGGTGCGGAACAGCTCCACCAGCTCCGGGTTCACATTCGACATACGATTCTCCTTGGTTGAAAAAACGGCCTTCCGCAATGGAAAGCCGTTTTTTATGGGAATTTATTTCAAGCCTTCCGCGTACAGTTCCACAGGATGCTTGACGAGCACCTCGTCTTTGTTCTGGGACAACACATCCTCCAGCTGCATCATGCAGGCGGGGCATCCCGCGGCTACCACGTGAGCGCCGCTGGCCACCACATTGTCGCGTTTGCGCTGCCCGATCTGCCGGGACAAATCATAGTGGAACAGATTGAAACTCCCGCCGCAACCACAGCAGCGGTCGGCTTCGGCCATTTCCACCAGCGTGTATTTGGGATTGAGGCCGACCACGGCGCGGGGCTGACTGCTGACGCCCAGGGACTTTTTAAGGTGGCAGGAGTCGTGATACGTCACCGTGACTTGCGAAGCCGGGGCCCCGCTCTCGGGCTGCACCTTGAGCACGTCTATCAGAAACTCGCTGATGTCCAGAGTCTTGGCGGCCAGACGGGACGCATAGCCCGCCTCGTCCGCATTCACCCGCCGGGCGTAGATGGGCCACAGCTCTTTGATGGTGGCCGTACACGAACTGCACGGCGTCACCAGATAATCGAACTGTCCCTGACGCAACAGGCCGAGATTGACCCGCATTTCCTTGATCAACCCTTCGGCGTCTCCGGAAGACAGCGCCGGGATGCCGCAGCAGGCGAAGCCCACCGGCATGTACACGCCCACGCCATGATGGCGGAAAATCTTGAGACAGGCTTCAGCCATGCCGGTGTACAGCTTGTCGCCGAGACACCCCGGAAAGAACGCCACCTTGATCCCGCTGGGGCCGGCAGGCGTATCCAGCGCGCCCGTGGTGACATGCAACGGTTTTTTGGCCAGGGGCCGGATATGGCGGTCGCCCAGCACCTTGTTGAGCAGCGGCGCGCAGGTGGTGCCCTGCGGCGTGCCGGTTTTGCGGAACAGCAGTCCCTGCATGGGCGCGCCCACCCGCATGGCCAGATTGAACAGACCGGGGTTGGGCAGCAGGGTACGGAAGATCATCTTCTTGATGGGGTTCAATCCCAGATAGGCCGTCACGATTTCGCGGGCGGCCAGGAAGATGTCCATAATCTTCACACCGGAAGGGCAGTTGGCCTGGCAGGAGCCGCAGAGCAGGCAACGACCCAGCTTGTCGGCCACGGCTTCGGGGTCCTCGATCATCTTGTGGGCCAGATTGTCCACCAGCGCCAGCTTGCCGCGGGCCACGTCGGCTTCCATCATGGTGGCTCCGAACATGGGGCACACGGCCTGACACAGGCCGCATTTCATGCAGGCGATGATCCGGTCGTCCAGCTCCATCAACTGACTGGCAAGACGGTTCAAATCATTCATAAGACGCTCCTTTAGAGCAGAATACGCGCAACACGCGCCGCGCGTTGCGGAAATCGCGTCCGGACGCCGCCGCGGCGTCGTCCGAACACGTTGTCGTCGATACGGCAGAGAGACAGAGAGCGCTTAAATGCCCACAAGCTTGGTGGGGTTCAGCAATCCCTTGGGGTCCAGCGCCTTGCGCAGACGCCGGGAAAAGAGAATGGTGCCCCGGGATGTTTCTTTTTCCATCCATTTGGCCTTGGCCGTGCCGATGCCGTGCTCGCCCGAAAGCGTGCCGCCCAGTTTCAGAGCCACGTCGAAAATCTCGTCCACGGCCTCTTCCACACGGCGGAATTCTTCGGCGTCGCGCTTATCGCAGAGGATGGTCGGGTGCAGATTGCCGTCTCCGGCATGGCCGAAGGTTCCCATCTCCACCTTGTATTTTTTGGAGATCTCGTCCAGGGCCTTCATCATGGCCGGAATCTGGGAACGCGGCACCGTGGCGTCTTCCAGCACGGTGGTGGGCTTGCAGCGGGCCAGCACGGGCAGAGCCATGCGCCGGGCTTCCCACAATTTGAACTTTTCGGCTTCGTCCTTGGCCACATGCACTTCACGCGCGTTGCACTGCCGCAGCACTTTTTCCACGGCCTCGGCTTCGTCCGCCACCTGGGCGGGATGACCGTCCACCTCGATCAGCAGAATGGCCTGGGCGTCGCGGGGCAGACCGGCCTTGGTGAAGTCGTCCACCCGGACGATGGTATTGTTGTCCAGAAACTCCAGGGTGCAGGGCACCACGTGGGCGGCGATGATCCCGGCCACGGCTTCGGCGGCCTTCTGCATGTCGTCGAACACGGCCATCAGCGCCTTGTTGGCTTTGGGTGGGGGCACCAGTTTCAGAATGGCCTGGGAGATGACGCCCAGCGTTCCCTCGGACTGGATCAGCATGCCCGTGAGATTGTAGCCGGTCACGCACTTGACCGTGCGCGATCCCGATCGGACGAGTTCGCCTGTGGCGTCGAAGAATTCCACGCCCATGAAGTAGTCTTTGGTGACGCCGTATTTCAGGCCGCGCAGGCCCCCGGCGTTTTCCGCGATGTTGCCGCCGATGGTCGACACCGACTGCGACCCCGGATCGGGCGGATAAAACAGCCCGCGCCGCGCCACTTCGGCGGCGAACTGGGCCGTGACCACGCCCGGTTCCACCACGGCGTAGAGGTCGGCTTCGTTGATTTCCAGAATCTTGTTCAGACCGTTGGTCAGAATGACCACGGCGTCGCTGGTGTCGGGAATGGTCCCGCCGGACAGGTTGGTTCCCGCCCCGCGCACCGTCATGGGGACGCCTTCGTCATAGAGTTTCTTGACGCACTGTCCCAGTTGCTCCGTCGTGGTGGGGCGCACAACCAGCGCCGGAATCACGGGTTTGAGCACGGCGGAATCATACGCATAACTCTGCCGATCAGCCTCATCGCTGAAAACGTTTTCCTTGCCGAGCAGGGCTTCAAAATCTTTTTTCAGGGCTTCGCCGGGCATGAGTTCCTCCCACTGTCAGGTTATGATGTCACTCAGAGATGCACCAATTGCCGTCCACGAATCTGTTGAAGCAAGTATCTCCTATTTAGTCATGTAGAAGACACTTGTCAAACTTTTGTTTGAACACACAAACAATATCGGCATATACCAACTATACGCACCCGAT
>CASQEL010000096.1 GCA_949427775.1 uncultured Desulfovibrionaceae bacterium | reverse complement strand
GTGCCCCATATGTCATTGAAGCCTGCACCCAGGGCCGCTTCAACCAGCAAAGTGTCCCTGCCTTGGGAGAGGAAGAGATTTTTCAAACGTGCGCCGAAGAATTCCCGCAGTCTGGCGAGGCTCTCTTCTGGCGTCAGCTTCCAGGCGCGCTGTCCGTACAGTTCCTGTGCGCTGAGGAACAAGGCACGCAGGTCAAGGCGGAGTCCGTGTTCCAGAACGATCCGAGCGATACCCAGGGCACAACGGCGCAGCCCGTTAGGATCGGCCGCACCTGTGGGAATCATCCCCAGTCCGAAACACCCCACAAGCGTATCGGCTTTGTCGGCGATGGAAAGCAGCGCTCCCAGCGGCGTCGACGGCAGCGGCGATTCCGGGCCGGCGGGCAGATACTGCTCCGCCAACGCTTGAGCGACTTCAGGATGTTCCCCTTTGCGTCCGGCGTAAATGCCGCCCATAATACCCTGAAGAGTATCGAATTCGCCGACCATACCGGTAACCAGATCGGCCTTGGACAACCGCCCTGCCCTGCCGGCGAGTTCGGGGGAAGATGTTCCGCATTCCCGCGACAGCCAGGCGCAAAGTTTTTCCAGGCGGCGGGACTTGTCGCCCATGGAACCCAACGGTCCCAGAAAAATAACGGAATCCAGCTTGGACAACCATGTGTCCATATTTTCAGCCAGGTCTGTCCGCCAGAAAAAACGGGCGTCTTCCAGGCGGGCCCGGAGCACGCGTTCCCAGCCTCGTTTTACCAGTTCCCGATCCAGGGGGGTAAGATTCAGCACTGTGAGGAAATGCGGCAACAGAGCGCCGTCCGGGCCTTCCACGCCGAAACTCTTCTGATGACTTTCCATGCTGGTCAGCAGAACTTCACGCGGCACTTCAAGAAATGTCGGATCAATATCTCCCATCAGCGGTTCCGGGTGTTCACACAAGCCCTGCACTTCATCAAGCAGGCGATCCTTCCAGAGAATGCTCCCCTGAACAGCTTGCGCCAGCGCATCGCCCCGCTCCACAATGTAGGCGCGCCGATCTGTCGCTGAAGGCGTCACCCCGCCCTGTTTGATGATGATATCCAGGTATTCCGCTGCGCCGGAAACTATGAACGGTCCAGCGCCATGAATACGATGCCCCCACGTTTCACGACCGGAAGCCACCGGTCCCACCTGGAACGGCACCACATCGGTATCGAACAGGGCCAGAATCCAGCGTAGGGGACGGGCATAGGCCAACGTGTGGGCTCCCCAACGCATTCGCTTTGCAAACGGGAGAGAGGTAATCACGAGCGGGCAGATTTCCGCCAGCAGATCGGCGGCCCGAGCGCCGCCGATACGCTTGCGCACGGCCACATATTCCCCTTTTTCCGTTTCCATGCGGAAAAGGTCGCTGATCTCCACGCCATGTGTGCGCGCAAAACCGCTCAGCGCTTTGGTGGGAGTACCGTCAGCGGCGTAAGCGGCCCGCACAGGGGGACCGGTGATCACTTCTTCGCGTTCGGCCTGCACCTGTTCTACATTTTCCAGCATTACGACGGCCCGGCGAGGTGTGCTCATGACACGGATGTCGCCGCGTACGATGCCGGCCTCATCCATAGCGGCGGTAAAACGATCGCGCAGTTCCGTTTCTTCGATGGGCAGAAAACGTGCCGGCAGTTCTTCCGTTCCAATTTCAAGTACAAACAATGACATGATTTACTCCATCACTTCCTGAGCAGGGGATGGCCAAGCGTTTCACGCTGAGCCGCATACAGACGCGCTACGCCGGACGCCAATGCGCGCACGCGGCCGATGTATCCGGTGCGTTCCGTGATGGAGATGGCGCCGCGTGCGTCCAGCAGGTTGAATGTGTGCGAGCATTTCAAACAATAATCGTATGCGGGCCAGGGGAGTTCCGCGGCGATGAGCTTGTTGCACTCGCCTTCGCAGGCATTGAAGAAATGCAACAACATGTCGGCGTCACTGGTTTCAAAATTGTACCGTGACTGCTCCACTTCATTCTGGTGGTAGATATCTCCGTAAGTCACGTGAGCGTTCCAGGCCAAATCGTAGACTGATTCCACCCCCTGGAGATACATGGCCAGGCGCTCCAGACCGTAGGTCAGTTCCACGCTGACCGGGCTCAGATCCAGGCCGCCGACTTGTTGAAAGTAGGTGAACTGGCTTACTTCCATACCGTTGAGCCAGACTTCCCATCCCAGTCCCCAGGCTCCCAGAGTCGGAGATTCCCAGTCGTCTTCCACAAATCGGATATCATGTCGGGCCGGATCGATGCCCAACGCGTTCAAGCTGGCCAGATACAATTCCTGGACGTTTTCCGGAGAAGGCTTCAGAATGACCTGAAACTGGAAGTACCGCTGCAGACGGTTGGGATTTTCTCCATAGCGACCGTCCGTAGGGCGGCGGGAAGGTTCCACGTAGGCTACCCTCCAGGGCTCCGGGCCTATGACCCGCAGAAATGTATTGGGATTGAACGTTCCCGCGCCGCATTCCACGCCGCCGGGTTGTTCGATGACGCATCCCTGCTTGGCCCAATAGTGTTGCAGGGTAAGGATGACATCCTGAAAATACATGATACCCTCATTCGTAAATATGGTTGATAACGCCTGCAACGAGTTCCGTTTCGGGCATTGCATATGGGGCGCGGGGCTTCCGCAAACATCTTCGCGAAGGCATGCCAATCTGTCTGCCTGCCGTTCCCGATGTCAACTTCAGTACATACAGGTAGTTACGCTATTTTTGTTCTCCGTTGACGCGATTCCGTCGAGCCGATTCCACGTTCTGCGGCATGTTCATGATGTTTCGATTTCTGACATAACGAACGACGAATAGAATATCATATGCGGCGAAAACGTCCCTCTTCCCAGGCGATGCCCAAGTGATACTGCACAAATTCATCAATGACCCGTGCGCAACAACGGCGCTCGGCCAGACTCAGTCCATCGGCATTCCAGAGTGCAGGAGATTCTTGCTGCACAATTCGTAAAACGTCAAGCGCTCTGCCGGGTATATCCACTATATAACGTCCCCGCGTCGTATGACAATTCTGACAGCGCAACTCTCCTTCATTCACTATGAATCGTCCGGGAGCCGTTATGCGGGTTCCGCAGATGCCGCATTTGTCCAGAGTCGGCGCGAAACCTTGTTCCGATGCCAGACGCAGCCGAAAAAACAGCGGGAACAGTGGGTGCGGAGAAGATTCTCCTTCCATCAGCTCCAAAACATCTTCCAAAAGAGCAAACGCGGCCGAAGCTCCTTCACGTGTGACCCCCAACGTTTCCAGAAAGCGGGCACAGTTCATGGCGATGCCAAGTCTGCGCCAGTCGGAGCGCAGGCGCCGTGGTCCGCGGATGAGCACCCCCTCCTGCAGAGCCAGATAGGAGCCGTTACGTGTGGACTTGACCCGGCAGCTGACGGTGTTGAGCAGATCCAGACAGCCGCAGAATCTCCGACGACTGCGACTTCCGCCGAAGGCGAATGCGCTGAAGACGCCACGATGGCAAGAAAGCAACCGTAACCAGAGATCTGTTTCTCGAAAACGTCCTACACGAAGTACGAGCGCCGTATCTGTCCACTCCATGGGCAGCTATTGGGCCGGAGGAAAGATCAGCGTGCGGACTTGACCGTCGCCGCCCGGCGCGGGCAAGTCCTGACCATCATAGCGAATACGTACCCCCCCGGCATTGCCGAGCTTCAGGGTCAGTTTTCTGGAAAAGGCCAGAGCGAACGTATCGCCTTTGCGCAGAGAGAATTGTCGGGTGTCGGTGTCGTCTGCATTGGAGTGAATCCAGCATTCGGCAAGAGCCGTGATGATGATTTTGTGCTGATCGGATGATTGCATTTGAGAGGTCTGAGGAACCGCGGATTGTTGGGGCGGAGACAGCGGCGAAGCAGCGGTTGAACCATCCGTGGAGGAAGGCGTGGGCAACGGCGGATTCTGCCTTGTCGGCATTGGGGACTGCGAAGAAGAACCGGCAACGGCGGATTGCTGCGCCGCGGGCGCATCGTTGACGGGAGAAGGCGGTACAGGCGAGGGCCGCGGTTCCACAGGGGGGGCCGGCTGCGCCGTGGCCGGGATACTGCTGCGTCCGCCGTCATCGGAGAACAGGTCCGCGTCCCGATAGAACCAAAACAATCCCAAGCCTGCAAGGCAAGCCAACAAGGCCAATGTACAAAAAATCTTGCCTGAAGAAGGCACGGCGTCATCCACAGAAGTGTAGACGGAGTGGGAAGCGACCGGGGGGTCTTCCGGAGCGACCGTATCCATGGCCTCGGTCAACTCGTCGCCGCTTAGTCCAAGATATGTGCCATAGGAACGGATGAAACCCCGCACATAGACGGCGTGCGGCAATGAGATGGTATCGCCCTCTTCCAGAGCACGGATGACCCGCACGCTGATTTTAAGGTGCGCTGCCACCTCGTCAATACTGACGCCGCGTTTTTCGCGTTCCGTACGCAGGACTGTTCCCAATTCCTCAAAAGTCATACGTGTGCCTGTATATCTGGGGGTTGGCGTTCCGATCTCGAAACGCATCGGAGAATATCAATACAAACAATGCAGCAAGATGCTTAAAGAGCATTTGCGAGAAGCGTTCGAACGCCAAAAGCCATCGTATATGACCATTGTCCGTCATGGAGCATGTGACTCGCCTGCGGCCGCGTATTCTGCAATTGTTTCAGAAGCGAATCAGTCATTTGCGTCTTTCTGCAGTTGCTGTTTTTTCATGTGTCCCGAAGAAACTTGGGGTAAAATCAGAATCGGATATCGATCATTGCTTTTTTGCGCAACTGATCCGTGTATTCCACAAACCGTTCCTGAAGTCGGGGTTCCCGGAGAATATTCTCAATTTCAGGAGTGGCCTCAGCAAGGGTTTGGGGGGTTCCACCGGAACTGGAGCCCAGAAATTTGAGCTGAGCCTTGTTGCCTTGGATCACGAAAATTTCCGTTACATCTCCCGGAGACATATTTGAAAGTCGCTCCCGCCATTCCGGATTCATTTTGTTCCAGAGCACAGGCTCAACTTCCCCGCCTTTCTGTTTATTGGGACCTATGGAAATTTGGCGTACCACCTGCTCGAAACTCACCGCGTTGGAAGCGATTCTGCGTGCCCAGGACGAGGCGTCCGCCTCCTTGGGATACACCAGCAGAGCCATACGGATCGTCCTGTCCGACACGAACTTATCTTTGTGTTCGTTATAATACTTTTCCACTTCTTCAGGCGAAACCACGACCTTGCGGCCTACCATCATGCCCATGAGCTTTTGGCGCAGACTCCCTTTGCGAATACGGTCACGCAGGCTCTCCACCGTCATGCCTTCGCGCTTCAACTGCCGTTCAAAATCGGCTTTGGAGAGTTTGCTGCGCTGCATAAGTTTGGCGATTTCAGCGTCGACCTCGGCGTCTGTCACGGTAATTTTAAGGTGTTCCGCCTCCTGTTCCACCAGAATATCCAAAACCATCATATCCAGCGCTTGGCGCATGAGTTTTTCGGCGGCGGCCTTACCGGAAGGTGTCTTGGCGTCGATTTTGTTTTTAAGGAGCTCAGGCGCCACCGCAGTTTGCAGATCATACATGGTGATCATTCGGCCGTTGACGACGGCGGCAATCTTGTTGACCATGGCTGCGTGGGCGGAGACGGCCAACATCAGGGAGAACACCAACAGTGCGGGCAGAAACTTTTTCAAGAGCAAGTCCTCTTTAACGGAAACGCGTGAGCTTCCACGCGCCGGCAAGATGATTCTGATCGAAAATCCATACCCCTTTTTTCCCATATTGGCAAATGTGAACGAGGTTCTCAGCGTGCGGGAGAGAGCGATTCATGCGGTTCGGGCAGCAAATGAGCGGAAATGCGTATGGCAGCCGTGGAAAGGGCCTGTTCCAGCCACGCGGCAAAGGCATCGCCCATTTTTTCTTCCAGCAGTAATTTTTCAATGATCGGGTAAGCTTCCGCGACGCTCAACGCCCTGGCGGGGTGCAACGCCTCCAGGATTATGAATCGGAATTCCCCGCCGTTTTCTCGTACTGGTGTGGCCTGCCCCGGGCGCAGATTTTGCAACGCTTTGTTCCAATCCTTGGGAATGCTGTCGCAGCGGATGGTGTAGCGCTGTACATTCAGTGCATCGGATGGGGATGGCGGTGTTGTGGGCCACGCTGCCCGCGTTTGCTCGACAACACTTTTGTCCGGCCCGTCGACCTGGAGCAGCGTTACTCTCTCCGGCAGGTGAAATTCTTTACTGTAGGCTGAGTAATAGGCGTCGACCTCCGCCAGGGGAACTGCCAGGCTTGGTCGGAGCACCTTGTCCTCAAATGTTTTCATAGACAGGCTTCGCCGTAGCAGTTCACGCCAGAGTTCCACATCAATATATTCTTCCGTCAGCATTTTTTCAAATTCATCAGCGGGATAATCGCCGCGCAGACTGTTTTCAACTTCCGCGGTCTCCATATTGCTGACGGAGAGCTGGAGTTTTTCCAATTCCTGCATGACCAGCGCGTGGACTATAAGTGTGCTCAGAGCCCGACCATATTGGCTTTGGAGCAATTTTACAGAAGGCGCTTGCGATCCCATGCCCACGGAACGGGTGTCCTGCATGGCCTGAACCAGGCGCAGGGAAATAGGCTCGCCGTTGACCAGAGCCACGACCCCCTGGGGCAGGGGCGGATCAGCGTCGGTGCACCCGCCGCTGAAGAAACCGCCCAGCAGAATGGCCAGCAGGCAAGGAAAAAAATTTTTCAGCATGCGTCCCCCGGCCGTTCTTCGGCCTGTTTCGTCCCCGCGTTCCCCGGTTGCGGCGCTCTGACGCCTTCCAGAAGATTGCGGGCTTTGTCGATCCTGTCCGCCATGATCAATGCCGCATCCAGTGGCAGCTCCAGGGTAGCGGGCGGCAGCAGACGTGCGCCTTCATGGGTTGCCACCAGTTCCACAAGCCGCTCGGGCAACACGGCAGTCTGTCCTTCGGGCCAGGTGATGCGTACCCGATCCGCATAGACGTCCGCACGTTGCACTTGCAGATCGGTCAGGGCCTGCTTGAGTGCAAGCACCGCCAGGAAGTTTTCCAATTCCGGCGGGAAGGGGCCGAATCTGTCTCGCAGGCCCAAGGCCACGTCCTCGCGCGCTGCGCCGTCCACGGCCGAAGTGAGCGCCTTGTAACAACGCAGCCGTTCACGGCCGTCCTCAATGTATGTTTCCGGAATATGCGCGGGCAGGCCCAGGTTCATTTCCGTTTCCGCCATCAGGGTCGGAGCCGTCCCCTTCATACGGGCCACGGCTTCTTCCAGCATTTCCAGATACAGATCCAGTCCCACGCGGGCCATATGTCCGGATTGCACCTCGCCCAGGATATTGCCTGCGCCACGCAGGCGCAGGTCTTCCATGGCCACCTGAAATCCCGCGCC
>CASQEL010000095.1 GCA_949427775.1 uncultured Desulfovibrionaceae bacterium | reverse complement strand
AGCGCATGCGCCCGTGAAAGCGCTGTCAGGCGATGACGATACAGCAAACCTTCCAGTCCGCCGTGTTCCATAAAACGTCGGCAATTACGATAGTGTTCACCACCGACCGACCATTCCACGGCACGGATGACGGCGGTGGCGGGCACTTCCAGATTACGTTCAGCCAGGCAGAAATCGGCCACTATTACAACAGCGGCGACGCGCAGCAATTCGTGCAGAACAGCATCCGCCGTTTCCGCATCCATGGAGTGCAACGCCAGCGAGATCACCGCGACGTCGAATTTTCCATCCGCAAAGGGCAGCCTCCGGGCATCGGCATGCAGAAACGTCACGCCGGGCGCCCGGCGGCGGGCGCATTCCAGCATGGCATCGGACACGTCCACGCCGGTCACCTCCATGCCCCGCTCCCGCAACAGTCGGGACATGCCGCCCGGACCGCAGCAACAATCCAATACCCGACGGGGACGGTTTCCGTCTCCCGGACACGCCGCCAGGACATTCGGATGTTCGCACAACGCTGTAATCCGCGCCCGCAGACCGGACAACACTGGTCCCATCAGAGGCTCGTACAGCCGGGCTGCCCAGGATTCCAGCCATACGCTCATGCCAGCGCCTCCAATACGGCCAATAAACGAGCTCGGGCGGCCCGCACCGGAACGGCGTCCGGCAAAGCGGCCAACAGTTCGGGAACCAATCCCGAGGCTTTGAGCCGACGCCGCGTGACGGCAAAACGCAGATCGTACATCCAGGTGCCCAACAGCAGGCGAAAGTCATTGACCGAATGCAAATCGGCATAGGCCGCCACGCGCCCGGCCATGACGTCTTGCACCACCGAGGGCGTCCAAAGCCGGGGATCGTCCTGTACATGCAGGATGACGGCATCGTTTTTTGGGCCGGAACCGGCCAGATGCCCGGCCATGACCCGAAAAATATCCAGCTTGTCGGCGTCGCGCACCGCATCGGTCACCCAACGCACGTCGTCGGGAACACCCGCCGGAACCTTGAAACGGTTATGCATGCCCACAGCCGCCAACACCAGGCGGCGCACGGCGGCAGGTTCCTCCTTCAGCCGGTTTTCCGCTTTGAGCGTCGCCACGCCGAACAGTCCGTGATCGACGGACTGACTGTCTTTGAAGGTATGCCAACGCGCATACTGGGGAAAACGCGCCACGTCATGGTACAAGGCGGCCAGCAGGCAGGCGCGCGCCGTCACGGAGTCCGGGCGCTCCTCTCCCACAATCCGCCGCGCATGCTCCAGCACCTTGCCCGTATGCTCTATCTTGAGATCGACAGGTTTGACGTCCTGCCGCTCAGCCGCGCGATACTTTTGCGCAAAGGCCGTAAACCAACGCTCATGACTGCTGATATCAATGCTCATGGCATGGATGTACCCCCGGTTGCGCCGTTCGGCAAGTCCTGGGGAACGGCACGCAGGGCAATCGCACGAACGAAGATACTCTGTTGAAAATAGTGGCGATGCATACGTCGACCATTACAAATTTTTTTTGTTATTTCAATCAATTATATGCTTCATGCGATTGTCCTGTCTCCCTCTCAAACCTATCTTGAGGGACTCCCGGCCTTTTGCTACACTTGTCCGGTTTGACCACCTTCAGCATTATGGAAGCATCATGTCCGAATTCGTGCACCTGCATTGCCACACCGAATACAGTCTTCTGGACGGCGCCATTCGGCTCAAGGATTTGTGCGCCCGCGCCAAGGATCACGGCATGCCCGCGGCGGCCATCACTGATCACGGCAACCTTTTCGGAGCAACGCATTTTTACAATTACTGCAAGGATGTCGGCATCAAACCCATCATCGGGTGCGAAGTCTACGTCTGCCATGATCATACGGACAGAGAGTCGGCTCTGGCCCGACGCCGCTTCCATCTGGTTTTGCTGGCACAGAACAACGACGGCTACCATAATCTGGTGCGTTTGGTGACGCGCGGTTTTCTGGACGGCTTCCACTACAAACCCCGCGTGGACAAGGAACAGTTGCGCAAATATTCCGAGGGCATCATTGCCTTGTCGGCCTGTCTGGCCGGAGAGATCCCGCGCGCCCTTGCACAACAGGGTATGGAAGAGGCGGAAGCTTTGACCCGGGAATACATGGACATCTACCCGAATCGCTTTTACCTGGAGCTGCAATCCAACGGTCTGCGAGAACAGGAGGTTCTCAACGAAAAGTTGCTGGAACTGGCCGAGCGGACCAAACTGCCCCTGGTGGCCACCAATGACTGCCACTATCTGAACGCCGACGACGCGGACGCCCACGAGGTTCTGCTGTGCATCCAGACGCAGACCACCATGGACGATCCCAAGCGCATGAAATTCGAGACGCGGGAACTGTACTACAAATCCATTGAGGAAATGGAAAAACCTTTCTCCCACGTGCCCGAAGCCCTCAGCAACACCCTGCGCATCGCCGAGCAATGCAATGTGACCATGCGCTTCGACCAGCATTTTTTCCCGGTCTATAATCTGCCGGAAGGCATGACCCTGGACACGGAGTTCCGCCGTCTGGCTGAAGAAGGTCTGGAGCGACGCCTGGCCAGACATCCCAACCGGGACACGCTGGACATTGCCCGCTATCACGAACGGCTGCAACGGGAACTTTCCGTCATCCTGGAAATGGGATTCCCGGGCTATTTCCTCATCGTCCAGGACTTCATCAACTGGGCCAAGGACCACGGCATCCCCGTAGGGCCGGGACGCGGATCGGCGGCCGGTTCCCTGGTGGCGTGGGCTCTGCGGATCACCAACCTGGATCCCCTGCCCTACAATCTGCTCTTTGAACGTTTTCTGAACATCTAACGCGTCTCGCTTCCCGATATCGACGTGGACTTCTGCGAACGCCGTCGCGGCGAGGTCATCCGCTATATGGTGGAAACCTACGGCGAAGATGCCGTGGCCCAAATCACCACCTTCGGTAAAATGAAGGCCAAAGCCGTGGTGCGCGACGTGGGGCGCGCCCTGGGCATGTCCTTCGCCGAAACGGATCGTATCGCCAAACTGGTGCCCGACGATCTCAAGATGACGATCAAAAAGGCCCTGGACATGGAGCCGGACCTGGCCAATCTGTACCGCACGGATCCGCAGATCACCCGGTTGCTGGACACGTCCATGCGTTTGGAGGGATTGTCGCGCCATGCCTCCACCCATGCGGCCGGGGTTGTGGTTTCCGACAAGCCCATGGACGAGTACCTGCCGCTGTACAAGGGAAAAAAGGGCGAACTTGTCACCCAGTTCGACATGAAGATGGTGGAAAAAGTCGGTCTGGTGAAGTTCGACTTTCTCGGCCTCAAGACCATGACCCTGATCCAGGACACGCTGGACGCCATCCGGCATCAGGGCAAGGAAGCGCCTGATCTCGACAACCTCGCCCTGACGGACCCGGACACCTACGATCTGTACACCCGCGGCGATACGGACGGCGTCTTCCAGGTGGAAAGTTCGGGCATGCGCCAGTACCTGCGTCAACTCAAGCCTTCCTGTTTTGAAGACGTCATCGCCATGTTGGCGCTCTATCGGCCCGGTCCCCTGGGATCGGGCATGGTGGACGAATTCATCAAGCGCAAACACGGCGAAGTTCCCGTGGTCTATCCTCTGCCCATGCTGGAAGAGTGCCTGCGCGATACCTACGGGGTCATCGTCTATCAGGAACAGGTCATGCAGATCGCCCAGATTGTCGCCAAGTACACGCTGGGCGGCGCGGATCTCCTGCGACGCGCCATGGGCAAAAAGAATCCGGAAGCCATGGCCAAGGAGCGTTCCACCTTCGTCAAGGGCGCGGCCGACAACGGCATTCCCAGGGAAAAAGCCGACGAGATCTTCGACTTGATGGAAAAATTCGCCGAATACGGCTTCAACAAGTCGCATTCGGCGGCCTACGCGCTTATTTCCTATTTCACCGCGTTTCTCAAAGTCCACTATAAGGTGGAATTCATGGCCGCCCTGCTCACCTCGGAAATGGGCAATCAGGACAAAGTGCTCAAGTACGTGTCCACCTGCGGCGACATGGGCATCGAGGTGTTGCAGCCCTCCGTCAACCAGAGTCTGCGGGCGTTTTCCGCCTTTGAAGGCAAGGTGATCTTCGGGCTCGGCGGCATCAAGAACGTAGGCGACGAGGCCATACGGGAAATCGTGGAGGCGAGGGAAGCCGACGGCGCTTACTCTTCTCTGCTGGACCTGGCCTGCCGCGTCAATCTGCGCAAAGTCACCAAGCGCGTTCTGGAATCACTGATCAAGGGCGGCGCGTGCGACTGTTTCGGCGTGACGCGCGCCGCGCTGTTGGGTTCGCTGGACGCGGTGGTCGCCCGCGCGCAAAAACGCGCCAAAGATAAAAGCTCCAACCAGGTATCGCTGCTCAGCATGGCCCCGCAGTTGGAAGCGCCGGCCACCCCGGGCATCGGGTTCGATTGTCCGGAGCAGGACACGCCGGAAATGGAAGAAAGCGAAAAACTGAAGTTTGAAAAAGAAGCGCTCGGTTTTTTCCTGACCAGTCATCCCTTGCGCCCCTATCGCAAAGAACTTGAGCGGTTGCGGTTACTGCGCCTGGAAGATACGCGCGATCTCTTTCCCGGTTCCGAAATCAAGTGCGCCGTGTTGGTGACCTCGCTCAAGGAAGTGCTCACCAAATCCAAAGGGGAGCGTATGGCCTTTGTGGGCGTCGAGGATCTGACCGGTCATGGAGAAGTCACCTTTTTCCCCAAAGCCTATGCCGAAGCGCGAGAACTGCTCAAATCCGAACAGCCGCTGGTGCTGGAAGCCCGACTGGACGCCAAGACCGACGACGGATACAACAGTGACAACGATGACGGCGACGAAGACGCGCCCAGGGAAGTCAAAATGCTGGGCGGCAAAGTCGCTCTTCTGGCCGATGCATGCCGCGGCAGCGATGCGCCGATTTGCGTGCAGATTCCTTCCACCCACCTGGGAGAGGAACATATTCTGGCCCTGCGGGCCATCCTGGAACGTCATGCCGGCCCGGTGGAGACGGAAGCTCAAGTGGTGCTTGACGGGTACCAATGCATTCTGCGTCTGGGCGGCCGTTATGCCGTGCAACCCGGCCCGGCCCTGGAACAGGATCTGATCCGCTGGTCCCGAAGCGCGACCGCTTCATAATACACCCGATACTTTCAGCTACTGGAGAAATGATGGGCAAAGGCATATGGCGGCTGACCGTCCGTTCCGAATTCAGCGCCGGACATGCGCTGCGGCATTATGAAGGCAAATGCGAAAACCTGCACGGCCACAACTTCGCCGTGGAGCTGACCGTGGAAGGCGACAGTCTGACGCCGGACACGGAACTGCTGTCGGACTTTAAAATCCTCAGACAATGCCTTAAAAATGTGCTGGAAACGCTCGATCACCGGATACTTAATGATGTTCCGCCGTTTGATCGGATCAATCCGTCCTCGGAGAATCTGGCGCGCCACATCTGGCAGCAGCTGCGTGCACCTCTGGAAGCCTGCGGAGTACGACCGCATGCCGTCACCGTGTCGGAAAAAGCGGCGCAATCCGCCACATACATGGAGCTTTAAGCAATCCTTCCGGTAATTCGATGCAACGTCCTCTCTGTCTTATCCATGCCAATTGCCAGGGCGACACCCTGCAGCGACTGCTGTCCCTGACGCCGGGATTCTCCAGGCGCTTTGAAGTAAAGAAGTATACGAACTACCTGAAGGAACGCATCCCGGAGGACGATTTTGCCCGGTGCCGGGTGTTTCTGTATCAGCATCTTTCCGATCGCTGGGACGATATGTCTTCCGCGTCTCTGCTGCGGCATGTGCCCCCGGAAGCCTGCGTGCTGAAAATTCCCAATATGTTCTTCAAGGGATACTGGCCGCTGTGGACCAACAAAACCTTCATGGCCTACGGAGATCTGCTGCTGGAACACCTGGCCGAACGCGGATTGACGCAGCAGGAAATTCTTCGGATCTTTCTGCACGGAGATCTGGCGCGCAAATACGATTTGGCCGCATTGGCGGAAGAATCGTTGGAATACGAGCGCGTCAAGGAAACAGGGGCCGTGGTGGGCACTGTGGATATCGTCCGGGAACTCTGGCGCAAGGAGCAACTCTTTCTGACGGTCAACCATCCCGGTTCACGTCTGTTGCTGCATGTGGCGGACGGCGTGCTGCGGGCCCTGGGGCTGGAACCGCTGCCTGACAGCGTCAGGCGTGCCTTCATTCATGAATACGAGGATTTTGAGCAACCCATACACCCGCAGGTAGGAGCTTTCTTTCATCTTCCTTTCGCCACTGAGAAGCGCCGCTACCGCATCTACGCGACGACCATGCCGTTTCATGAGTACGCCGCCTGCTATGTGGCCTGCCGTCTGCAACGCTTCGACGACTTCGCGGTGTTTCTCAATGTCCTCTCAAACAATCGGGAAAAGCTGCCGCTTCTATGACCCAACAAATGCTTGTTCTGCGGGCTTCCGGAGGGCTCTCCAACCGACTGCAGGCCGTAGCCGCGGGCCTCGCCTATTGTCTGCTCAGCGGACGCGCGCTGTATGTGGACTGGCGCGACGGCATCTATTCGGACGACTTTTCCAATGTCTTCCCGCGCTGGTTTCAGCTTTCCGGCGTGGCGCAGGCATCCCCGCCTCTCCTACCTTTCCCGGAAACTCGCGTTTTTCCGCCCTTCTGGAAAGACTGGCTTTCTGAAGCCGTCGCTGTCGAATATCTGTTCGACAACGATCACATGAGCCCGGACAATGTCGCCCGCACCAGCCTGGATTTCAGTCGCCTTGACTATCCGCAGGATATCCTGGTGGGATGGGGATGGGATCTGAGCCCGCTGCGGCGCATGCTCCCCGCGCTTCGGCAACGCTATCCGGACTGGGGCGCATTTTCAGAAGGGGAAACAGCCCGGCGCCTCCTCACAAACCACCTGACGCCCGCGCCGGAAATTCTGCACAGCGTGGAGCTCTTCGCCGCTTCCCGCTTCCTGCCGGGGCGCACCATAGGCATTCACATCCGCCATACGGATCTGCAAAGCCCTCTGGAACGTATGCTGGATACGTTGCGCCGTCTGGCAAGCCCCGACGACACCATTTTTCTGACCACTGACAACCGACACGTCCAGACGGCCGTCAGCCGCCTTTTTCCCCGCGCTGTTTTTACCGAAAAACAGTTTCCCCCCGGCGACGAACCCCTGCATTGTTATGTGCCGGGACTCAGCAACGAACAAAAAGGCCGGGAGGCGCTGATAGACATGCTGCTGCTGACTCGCTGCGACCGGATCATCCACTACCGCCGCAGCTCCTTTGCCCGTCTTCCCGCGCTGTTGTCCGGTCTGCCTCAGGAGCGCATTCATGTCGTGGATTAGAGCATTTCTCGAATGAAACTCTCCGGTTTCATTCAATCTCGCTGCCGTCA
>CASQEL010000094.1 GCA_949427775.1 uncultured Desulfovibrionaceae bacterium | reverse complement strand
ATTGGCCGAAGCCGTAGTGAACCTGCCGCAAGGTCAATGGCGGCCTTGCAACGCCATGGGACGGAAAAAGCGGCTTTGCGGCAGGCGGAGTACTGAGGGCTGACCCTGGAGCGGATTGAAGACACGCCCGCGCCCGCGTGTAACGACGCAAGGATATTGCGTCTTGCCGCGCGGCGAACGTCCGCCGGGACAAATTCAAAAAACATTTGTCCTCAACGATTACCCAAAGAAGAACTCATGCAAACAAACGATTCTCTCCGCAACGTCGCCATCATCGCCCACGTCGACCACGGCAAGACCACGCTTGTGGATGCCCTCTTCCGCCAGAGCGGCGTCTTTCGCGCCGATCAGCAGGTGGACGATCGCGTCATGGACAGCATGGATCTGGAACGGGAACGCGGCATCACCATCGCCGCCAAAAACTGCGCCGTCACCTGGAACGGCGTCAAAATCAACATCATCGACACGCCGGGCCACGCCGACTTCGGCGGCGAGGTGGAACGTTCCCTGTCCATGGCCGGCGGAGCCATCCTTCTGGTGGACTCCTCCGAGGGCCCCCTTCCCCAGACCCGTTTCGTCCTGCGCAAAGCCCTCCAGGCCGGGCTGCCCGTCATCGTGGTCATCAACAAAATCGACCGCAAGGACGCCCGCGTTCAGGAAGTGCTCAACGAAATCTACGATCTGTTCATCGATCTGGACGCCACGGACACGCAGCTGGAATTTCCCGTGCTCTACGCCATCGGCCGCCAGGGCGTGGCCATGAACAATCCGGACGACGAGCAAAAGGATCTGACCCCGCTGTTTGAAGCCATCCTCAAGCATATTCCCGGCCCGGCCCACGATCCTGACGAACCCTTTCAGATGCTGGTGACCGACCTCGACTATTCCGACTACCTGGGACGCCTGGCCGTGGGGCGCATCATGCACGGCTCGGTGCGGGCCAAGGATTCTCTGGTATGCATCGGGGAATCCGGCGACCCCAACCCCCTGCGCGTCAACAGGCTCCAGGCCTACGCGGGACTGCGGCTGGCCGACGTCGAAGAGGCCATGCCCGGCGACATCGTGGTCATGGCGGGCATTGAGGATGTGACCATCGGCGACACCATCTGTACCCGCGACGCTCCCCGCGCCCTGCCCCGCATCCGCGTGGACGAACCCACAGTGGCCATGCGTTTCGGCATCAATACGTCTCCCCTGGCCGGACGCGAAGGCAAATATGTGCAGACCCGCGCCATCTACGAACGGCTCCAAAAGGAATCCCTGCGCAACGTGGCCATCCGCGTGGAAGAGACTGAAGAGCGCGACGCCTTTCTGGTCAAGGGCCGGGGCGAATTTCAAATGGCCATTCTCATAGAAACCATGCGCCGCGAGGGGTTCGAGTTGTCCGTGGGCCGTCCCGAAGTCATTCTGAAAAAGGACGGGAACGGGCAGACCATGGAACCCATTGAACACCTCTACGTGGACTGCGACGAATTTTTCATGGGCGTCGTCACCGACAAGCTGGCCCAGCGCAAGGGGCGCATGCTCAACTGCGTCAATAACGGCACGGGCCGGGTCCGCCTGGAATTTTCCGTGCCCTCGCGCGGGCTCATCGGCTACCGGGATGAATTTCTGACCGACACCAAGGGCACCGGAATCATGAACTCCTACCTGGAAGGCTACGAAGCCTGGCGAGGCGATTTTCCGTCCCGGTTCACCGGGTCCATCGTCTCCGACCGGGCGGGCAGCGCCGTGCCCTACGCGCTGTTCAATCTGGAGCCGCGCGGCGCCCTGTTCGTCGAGCCCGGCGATCCCGTCTACGAAGGCATGATCGTGGGCGAGCACAACCGCGACAACGACATTGATGTGAACCCCACCAAGGAAAAGAAGCTCACCAACATGCGCGCCGCCGGCAAGGACGAAAACGTCATTCTGACTCCGGTGCGGCCCATGACCCTGGAACACGCCCTGCACTTCGTCCGCGAAGACGAGCTGGTGGAAGTCACTCCCCTGTCCCTGCGTCTGCGCAAAACCGAACTTTCGGCCCAGCGGCGCTATCAGATGGCCGGAGCCAAAAAGAAAGGCTCGTGAAAAAACGCGGCGGCAACGCAATCGTTGAAAGAGTCTTTTTGTGGGGAGGGAAACTTTTTTTGTAAAAAAAGTTTCCCTCCCCACACCCCACCCTTCCAAAAAACTTTATTCCTTATCGTGACGCGCAGGCAGCCTTTTCAAGAATCGTTCTTATTTTTAAAACGTTATTCTTCCGGCGAATAAGGTGAGCATTTTTGCGGAGGACGCGCACCCATATGGCGTTCCGCACACGATGACCGTACCCCTGCGGATGCACGGTTACGCGGATTCCGGTACACATATCGGGAATTGTCATAATAGAATTTTTTGAAGGATGGGGGGGCCGGGGGGAAGGAAACTTTTTTGCAAAAAAGTTTCCTTCCCCCCGGAAATTCCAAACAAGAGAAAACGTAAAGACAAACAGACGCTAACGGAGGGCGGACCGCCACGTTTTGATGATCTGGTTGTGCGCCAGCCGTTCCAGGGAATTGCGGTAGATGGCCGCCACGCGATCGCGCGTCCCCTCTATCGGCGCCAGGGACAGCAGCAGCCCCAGAGACGGCGTGTTTTCCACCAGATCGCACAGCCTGTCGATATCCGCTTCACCCAGTCCGAGATCCTCCAGCTTTTCCACGATGCCCAGGTCGTACAACCAGCGTTCCACCGCCAGCGCCGCCCGTTCCGCCTCCTCGGGATGCCCCTTCAGGCCGGGCGCGATGGGCGACAGAATCTGGGCCAGCACCTGGGAACGCGCGGGATAGCATTCCAGAATCACCGCCGGCAGCAGCACGGCCAGTCCGAGTCCGTGCGCCAGATCCGGCTTGACGGCGCTGAGCGGATGCTCCAGGGCATGTGTGAAATGCAGCATGCCGTTGTCGAAGGACGTTCCGGCAATCATGGCCGCATAGGCCAGACAATAGCGCGCCCGCAGATCTTCGGGATCGGCAATGGCCCGGGGCAGATACGTGCTCACCAGCCGGATGGTTTCCTGCGCCAGCAGGATGGACAGCGGATTGGCGACCAGGGAGGTGGCCGCCTCCACCACATGGTTGACGGCATCAATGGATACGTAGCGCGTCTGGCTCGGCGACAATTTGGTCATCAGCGCCGGATCATCTATGGAGAACAGTGGATAGATGCAATCATACGCGATGGCGGGTTTATAATTCAACGAGGTGATGGTTGCCACGGCGAAACGGTTCACTTCGCTGCCGGTACCGTGGGTCAGATTGATCGCCACCACCGGCACGGCCTTGTCCGGCGTGAAGGCGTAGCGATACAGCTCTTCTCCCGTTCTGCCCGGATTCGCCAGCAGGATGGCGGCGCTCTTGCCCGTGTCTATAGGGCTGCCTCCACCGATGGCGATAACGGCCCCGGCCCCGGCTTCCCGCCCCAGCCGCACGGCCTCATCCACGGAGTCCGTGGTCGGGTTGGGCGTCACCTTGTCATACAACGTCGTGGACACCCCGTGCTTGGCGCAGGCCGTTTCCACATGCGCCCAGGCGCCGGTCAGCTTGTACGATCGCCCTCCGGTGACGCACAACACGCTGTTAATGCCCATAGCCTTGAGCACGCCGACGATATCATCGATTTTCTTGATGGCCCCGACCCCCAGATACGCGGTGGTCTTGACGCGGATTTCCTTGACATCATGCACATCTACCTGTGTATCCCACATAATGGGCTCCTTTAGATTGATTGTTCAATCAGCCACAATTTCCGTCTATGCCCGCCATGCTTTTCCTGTCAAGCTGATTTGAGCAAAAATTCACAAATCCTGTCAGGAAACGGAATATACCCATACTTGCAGCAAAACCGACGCCATGGGTGGAGAAAATTCCCTCCCCCGCCTTGACTGTGCGCGAATGCACGTTATCTACAGGAAATCTATCTCGACAGATGCTTATTTTTCAGGAGGATCACCATGCCAGACACAGCGGCCACCAATCATGAATTCCGTGCGGAAGTACGCAAGGTTTTGAATATCATCACCAATTCTCTGTACACGAACCGGGAGATATTCCTGCGCGAACTTGTTTCCAACGCTTCGGACGCGCTGGACAAGCTGCGCTTTCAGCAAAACAGGGGGTCCACGCCGCGCGCGCCGGAACTGCCGCTGGAAATCCGGATCACCACCGACAAGGACGGCAAGACGCTGACCATTGCGGATACGGGCATCGGCATGACCCGCGAGGAACTGGTGGAGAACCTGGGCACCATCGCCCGTTCCGGCTCCGAGCAGTTTCTGGCGGATCTGGCCGCCGAATCCGCCGGAAAAAAGGAAGGCGACGGCACACCCGACGCCTCGAACATCATCGGCCGGTTCGGCGTGGGGTTTTATGCCGTATTCATGGTGGCGGACAAGGTGGACGTCACTTCCCGCCCCGCCTTTGAGGACGCTCCGGCCTGTACGTGGACCTCGGACGGCCTGGGAACGTTCACCGTGACCGAGGCGCAGGGCGACGCCGTGCGGCGCGGCACGACAATCACCGCCCACCTCAAGGAAGACGCCGCGGAATTTCTGGAAAAGTACCGCTGCGAATCGGTCATCCGCAAGCATTCGGCGTTCATCCCCTTCCCCGTGTTCGTGGACGGCGATCAGGTCAACACCACGCCCGCCCTGTGGCGTGAGCCCAAGTTCTCCGTCACCAGGGAACAGTACGCCGAATTTTACAAATTCCTGACCTATGACGGCAAAGATCCGCTGGACACGCTGCACCTCTCCGTGGACGCGCCGGTGCAGTTCAACGCCCTGCTGTTCATTCCCGACACGACGCAGGACTTCTTCGGCGCGGACCGCGACCGCTGGGGATTGGATCTCTACGCCCGCCGCGTGCTGATCCAGCGCGAAAACAAGGAACTCCTGCCGGAATACCTGGGCTTTCTCAAGGGGGCGGTGGACACGGAAGACCTCCCGCTGAACATCTCCCGCGAAACCCTCCAGGAAAACGTGCTGCTGCGCAAAATCCAGCAGACCATCACCAAACAGATGCTTACCCATCTGGAAAAGCTGGCCGAAAGCGACAAGGAAAAATACAACACGTTCTGGCTGCGGCACGGCAGGATCTTCAAACTGGGCTACCATGACTTCGTCAACCGCGACCGGGTGGCCGGGTTGATGCGCTTTAATTCCTCCATCCATGAAAACGCCGAAGAGCTGACCTCTCTGGACGAATACATGGCCCGCGGCAAGGAAGGCCAAAAAACCATCTGGTATGTGGCTTCCCCCACGCGCGAGGCGGCCCGCCTCAATCCGCATCTGGAAATGTTCCGTCGCAAGGGACTGGAAGTGCTCTTCCTCTACGAACCCATTGACGAATTTGTCATGGAAGGGCTGAACACTTATAAGGAATGGACGCTGAAGGCCGTGGAACATGCCGACGACGCGGCGCTGAAGGATTTCGCCGACACCGGCGAAGAACAGCCCAAGGCCGCGCCCCTGGACGATGAGGACGTCACCCGCTTCGACGCCCTGCTGACCCGCATCAAGGATATTCTGGGCGACAGGGTGAAAGAAGTGCGCGTCTCCCATCGCCTGGCCGACAGTCCGGCCTGTCTGGTGTCCCCCGACGGCGGCATGACGTCCTCCATGGAAAAACTTCTCCGGGTCATGAACAAGGATGACACCGTGCCCCAGAAAATTCTGGAGGTGAACCGCGATCACCCCCTGCTCCGGACACTGCTGCGCATCCACAAGGCCAATCCCGAAGACGCCATGTTGACGGAAATGGTGCAGAGTCTTTATGACACCAGTCTGCTGCTGGACGGCTACCTCAAGGATCCGCAGGCCCTGGCCGCACGCACCAACAAGCTGATGGAACAAGCCGGCGCCTGGTACGCGGAACTGCGCAATCTGTAGCGGGAAATGCGTTCCGCCGCCGGGAACGGCGACGTCGAAAGCATGTGCCCCCGAAAATCTTGAAAGGCCGGGATCGTTCCCGGCCTTTCGCTTGCATCCGCCCCTGTCATGGAGTAATTTCTAAGAAATATTTAGATAAAGTCATGAGTATCGCCGTGGTCGTCCCCGCTGTCGGAATATCCCCCCCTCATACGACTCGGGACGTATTTCCCACCTTCCATTCCTTGTAGAGGAGCGGTATGCGCCGTCCAGCGTCCCTTGTGTTGCCCCGTCTGTTCCAATGCCTCGCCTGCCTGCTCCTCGTTTACGCCGCCGCCGGATACGCCCGGGCCGCGTTGGACGTGCAATCCGCCATTCTGATGGATATGGGCACCGGCCGCGTATTGTACGAGCAGAATGCCGACGCCCCCATTCCTCCCGCCTCGCTGACCAAAGTCATGTCCATGTGCCTGGTCATGGATTCCATCGCCGGGGGCAGGGCGAGCCTGCGGGACGACGTCACGGTCAGCAGAGCGGCCGCCCGGACCGGTGGTTCCCGCATGGCGCTCAAACCTTACGAGCACGTCAGCCTGGACGATCTGCTCATGGGCATGGCCGTCTCCTCCGGCAATGACGCCAGCGCGGCGGTCGCCGAACATATCGGCGGCAGCCGGCAACAGTTCGTTTCCCTCATGAACGCCAAAGCCAAAGCTCTGGGCATGCATTCCAGCCGTTTTCTCAATCCGCACGGTCTGCCCGCGCCGGGTCAGGTGACCACCGCCCGCGACATGCTGACCCTGAGCCGCCATTACCTGACCCGGTATCCGCACGTGCTGCGGTATCACTCCACCCGGTACATCAGGCACAACGGCGTGGTCACCTACAACAAAAATCCGTTGCTGGGCAATTATGAAGGCGCGGACGGCCTTAAAACCGGCTGGATCAGCGCCTCGGGATACAATCTGATTTCCACGGCGCGCAGGGGCGATACCCGTCTGCTGGCCGTGCTGCTGGGCGCGCCCGACATCAAAGCCCGCGCCCGCGAGATTCACCGGCTCATGGAAGCGGGTTTCATGACCGCCCGCGGGCAGGCGGCCGGCGTGGCTGATGCGCTCCCGGCGCTGCCTCCGGCCCGGTACGCGCTGAACACCGAGAAAACCGCCCGTGAAGCCTACGCCGTTCTGGCTCCGGAATCGCTGCACAGGCAGACCACCAAGCATTCCCGGTACAAGAAAGTCTCCCATAAGCGCAAACAGGTCCACGCGGGACGCAGACATACCGGGAAGGACATCCGACAGGTCCGGCGCGCCGGTTCGCATAAGATTATTCGCCAGGCCGGCCTGCACCGTAAAAAGAGCTGATTCCGCGCGCTCCCCGTTTTTCCACAGCCGCCTCGGAAGCTTTCCGGACGGCGTGTTTGATAAAAAGCCGGGCATTTTGTCTGGACGCCGGTATATTGTTTATTGTATACTGAAGAGACTGTGTCTGCATGCGGTTTTTCCAGGGGCAGCCCTCAGTAAAACGCCGTCCGCGAAAAGCCGAATTTTTTCGGCCTGCAAGGC
>CASQEL010000093.1 GCA_949427775.1 uncultured Desulfovibrionaceae bacterium | reverse complement strand
GGGGTTGATCATCTCCGGCGGCAACGCGGGCGGCAAAACCGTGTGCCTCAAAACGCTGGGACTGACCGCGCTCATGGCCATGACCGGTCTGCCCGTGCCCGCGGCCAAAGGTTCCCGCCTGCCCGTCTGGCAGCGTATTCACGCCTTTATCGGCGACGAACAGAGCCTTGACGATCATGTTTCCACCTTCACCGCCCAGATCCGCCACCTGGCTCAGGCATGGGACGGCATGGACAGCCGCACGCTGGTATTGCTGGACGAATTCGGCGCGGGCACGGACCCTTCCCAGGGCGCGGCGCTGGCGCAGGCCGTGCTGGACGAATTGCTGGACCGCGACGTGTACGTGGCGGCGGCCACGCATTTTCCCGCGCTCAAGGCCTACGCCCTGACACGGGAAAAAGCCCGTGCCGCTTCGGTGCTGTTCGATCCGGACACCAGGCGTCCGTTGTTTCGTCTGGCCTACGATCAAGTCGGCGCCAGCCAGGCCCTGGATGTGGCCCGTGAACACGGCCTGCCGGAAGCCATTCTCCGCCGCGCCGAGCAGTACCTGCTGCTGGACGGACAGGACGCCTCCGCCGTCATGACCCGCCTCAACGCGCTGGCGGTGGAGCGGGAAAAGGAAGTGGCGGCCCTGCGCCGCGAACAGGAGCGCCGGCGCGAAAAACGCCGTGCCCTCCAGGAACGCTTTGAGCGGGAACGTCGGCAGTTGCACGACGACGTTCGCCGGAAAGCGGCCGAATTGATGCAGGCATGGAAAGAAGGGCGGGCCACGCACAAACAGGCTCTCCGGGAAATGGCAAAGCTCCGGGCCGATCTTGCCGCGTCCCCGGCGACGGAAGATGCGCCCTCGACACCCGCGCCTGCGGAACTGCGGCCGGGACAGCATGTGCTGCATCGTCCTTTCGGCAAAAAAGCGGTGATCACCGATATCGACACCCGTCGCGGCCGGGTGCGCATCGACATGAACGGCGTCTCCCTGTGGGCGGCCGTAAAAGATGTGCAACCCGTCGAAGCCGCGCCCGGCGCGGCTTCGCGGGCGACGGCCGGACTGTCGGCCCCGGCGGGACCGCTTTTGCGTCTTGACTTGCGGGGAAAACGTGCTGATTTGGCATTAAACGAGCTTTCCCGGTTTCTGGACAAGGCCCTGCTGGCGGGAATGGAAAGCGTGGAAATCGTCCATGGACGCGGCACGGGCGTACTGCGCAAAGAGGTGCACGCGTTCCTCAAGTCCTTTCCCGGCATCAAAGACGCGACCCTGGCTCCGGAAGACCGCGGCGGGGACGGCATGACGATCGTGGAGTTTCGCTGATCGTTCCGTTCAGCCTCGGCAGGATTGTTGCAACCCTGTTCCGCACACCTTCCGCTTACGGAAGGTGTGCGGTCGTATTCCGAATTTCTGTTCGGTTTCAAACCTCCGCTGACGCATATGCAACGCAAGGACGCCATCAGGACCATCAAGGAGCGCCTCAACATCGTCGATGTTGTGCGCCGCTATGTCGAGCTCAAGCGCAACGGCCCGCGCTGGATGGCCCCCTGCCCTTTTCATCAGGAAACCAAGCCGTCTTTTTCCGTCAATGAGGAAGAAGGGCTGTTTTATTGCTTCGGCTGCCAGGCCTCAGGCGATATTTTTGATTTCTACAGCAGAATCAACGGACTGGCTTTTCGTGAAACGCTGGAACAGTTGGCGTCCGAAGCGGGCGTCATTCTGGACGCCCGGCAGCAGCGCGGACAGAGCGACGGCGGGCAGCAACACCGGCAGGAACAGTCCCGTCGCCGTCAAATGCTGCGCATGTACGAAGTGGCCGCCGCCCATTTTTCCCGCAACCTGCAGGAACCCGCGGGCGCGGAGTGCCGGGCCTATATGGAACGCCGGGGACTGTCGGCGGACATCGTGCAGCAGTTCGGCCTGGGCTGGAGCCGGAGAGAATGGCAGGATCTGGCCGCGGCCCTGCAGCGGGCGGGATTCGATCTCCGTCCGGCTGTGGAGGCGGGCCTGCTGGGCAAAAGCGATCGTTCCGGTCGCGGGTACGATCGTTTCCGGGGGCGGCTCATGTTTCCCATCAAGAGTCTGTCCAATCAAATCATCGCCTTCGGCGGCCGGATCATCGGCGACGAAGACGAAGCGAAATACATCAACAGCGCCGATACGCCCATCTACAAAAAGGGCGATCATCTGTACGGCCTGGCCCAGGCCCGCCGGGGCATCACGACCAAAGGTCGCGCGCTGTTGACCGAAGGGTACATGGACGTGCTGACCCTGCGCCAGTACGGCTACGACCACGCCGTCGGGGTGCTGTGCACCGCCCTGACGCCGGAGCAGATCAAGCGGCTGTCGGGATTCACCTCCAGCCTGGTGCTCCTGTTCGACGGCGACAGGGCCGGACGCAAGGCCGCCTTGCGCTCCTGCGAAATGCTGCTGGCACGCGGCCTGTCCTGCACCGTGGTGACCATGCCCGAAGGCGAGGATATCGACAGCCTGCTGCGCACGCGGGGCAAGGAAGCTTTTGAGGCCTTGCAGGAACGGGCGCCGGACGGTCTGCAATTCTGCATCGACGTGCTGCGTTCCCTGGCTCCCCGCGAAACTGTGGAATGGGCGCGCACGTTTCTCCGCAAGGTGGAAATTCGGGAACTGATCAGTCCCTATGCCAGCCGTCTGGCCACCTGTCTGCAGTTGTCGGAGGAAACCCTGCGCAGCAGCGTGGTTGAAGCACGGATGCGGACACGTCCCGCCTCCGGCGCGCGACAAGCCGCCGCGCCGCGCCTGTCGCGGCAGAGCATTCGGGATCGGGAAATCATGACCTACGCCGTGCGCTATCCCCACCGGCTGGAGGATTTGCGCCGACGGGGAGCGGATCTGGCCCTCACCACCGCCGTGGCCCGGCAACTGTGGGATAAAATCGAGGAATACGGGCCGGAAGAAGTCGTCCACCACCTGGACGAGCGGGAAAAACATTTTTGGGTCCAGTGCCGCACCGGCGAGGCTCCGCCCCTGGATTCGGGCGACAGGGAGTTGCAGGCGCTGGCAAAGGCACTGGACGCCTTCGATTCCGCAACACAAAAATCTTCTCTTTCCGCAGCGTTACGGGAGAATGCCAGAACAGGTGACTTTGAGGCCGATCTGGACTATCTTCGCGTGTTGCAGGAAACTCTGGGGAGGGGTAATGAGCAACCTTAAGGATATCCAGCAGATCAAGACGCTTATAGCCAAGGGTAAAGCCATGGGCTTTCTCACCTTTGACGAGGTGAACAAGGCCCTGCCCGTGGAAATGAGCACCCCCGAGCAGTTTGAAGAAATCATCGGCATCTTCGATCAGCTTGAGATCGTCATCGTGGATTCGGAGAAAGAAGGCAAGAAGATCTCCGTGGCCAGCAACGAAACCGATGACGATGTCGTCGCCGAAGGCGCGCTCGATCTCTCGGAAGATGAGGAATCCGCCGACTACTCTTCCCGCAGCACCGACCCCGTGCGCATGTACCTGCGCGAAATGGGGGCCGTTCCCCTGCTGGACAGGGACGGAGAAGTCGTCATCGCCAAAAAGATCGAGATGGGCGAGCAGGACGTGCTCTACGCTCTGGTGGAAGTGCCCGTGGCGGTGGAAGAGCTGATCAACGTCGGCGAAGATCTGCGCCAGAATCGCATCAAGCTCAAGGACGTGGTGAAAACCATCGAGGAAGACGACCCCAGCGAAGACGAGATGAACCAGCGCACCAGGGTCATCATGCTGCTGGATGAAATCCGCCAGACATTCCGCAAAAAGAAAAAAATCTACGCCAAGCTGGACGACTGCTGCACGCTGGAACGCCGCGTGACCGCCATCCAGAAGGAAATCCTCAGCTACAAGGAAGAGATCGTCACCCGTCTGCGGGACATCAAGCTGGAAAAGACGCTCATAGACCGGATCATCGAAACCGTGGAGGATTACGTGCGGCAGATGCACAACTGCCAGCGCGATCTTTCCGCGTACATTCTTTCCACGGGACGCACCCAGGGAGAAATCCAGACCATGTTCGCCGGACTGGAAAAACGGGAGATCAACCCCAACGATGCGGCCAGGGATCTGCGTCTCAGCGTGGACGAGCTGTTTTCCTTCAAGGAAATGATCATCGGCAAGATCGAAATCCTCAAGCGCCTGCAGGACAAATGCTGCCACAACGTCAATGACCTGGAGGAAGTGCTCTGGCGCATCAAGCGCGGCAACACCGCCGCCATGCGCGCCAAGCAGGAACTGATCCGTTCCAACCTGCGTCTGGTGGTGTCCATCGCCAAAAAATATACCAACCGGGGGCTTCAGTTCCTGGATCTCATCCAGGAGGGCAACATCGGCCTGATGAAGGCTGTGGACAAGTTCGAATATCAGCGCGGCTACAAGTTCTCCACCTACGCCACGTGGTGGATTCGTCAGGCCATCACCCGCGCCATCGCGGATCAGGCGCGGACCATCCGCATTCCCGTGCACATGATCGAAACCATCAACAAGCTGATCCGCACCTCGCGCTATCTGGTGCAGGAGTTGGGCCGGGATCCCACGCCCGAGGAAATCGCCGAGCGCATGGAATACCCGGTGGACAAGGTCAAGAAGGTTCTCAAAATCGCCAAGGAGCCCATCTCGCTGGAGACGCCCATCGGCGACGAGGAGGATTCGAGCCTCGGTGACTTTATCGAGGACAAGAAAGCCGTGGCTCCGGCCGAAGAAGTCATCAACACCAAGCTCTCCGAGCAGCTTGCCTCGGTGTTGGCGGATCTGACGCCGCGTGAGGAGCAGGTGCTGCGCAAGCGGTTCGGCATTGCCGAAAAATCCGATCATACCCTGGAGGAAGTCGGCAAGCTCTTCAACGTGACGCGGGAGCGCATCCGCCAGATCGAAGCCAAGGCGTTGCGCAAGCTTCGCCATCCCGTGCGCAGCCAGGTGCTCCGTTCGTACTACGAAAACTGAGCCCGGCGTATGTCCCGACGCTGCGGCAATCAGGCGTACCGGCTGTTCCGCAACAATGTGTATTTCAGGGGAGGGCTTCGGTCCTCCCCCCTTTTACTTCATTCCCGGGGGTATCCCATGCATTGCCGTTTTCCCCTGCTCTTCCTCCTGTTCTGCCTTCTGTCTCCGGTCGACCTCGCGGCCCACGCCGCGGAACGCGTTGACTACTGTTTTGACGGCGATACACTGAAACTCGGCAACGGACATGTGGTGCGCCTGTCGGGCATCGATACCCCGGAACGGGCCCACGGCGACCGACAGGCCCAATACTACGCCGAGGAGTCCTACCGCCTGCTCCAGCGGCTTGTTCTGGGAAAAAATGTTTCGCTGCGATCCATAAGCAACAGGCCCGGCCGTGCCACGGGCGGATTGCCCACCGACAGGCACAAACGTCTCGTGGCGGAGGTGCTGCTTCCCGACGGAACCTCCGTCAATGAGCGGATGGTGGCCGAAGGAGCGGCGTTCGTCTATCCCCATAAGGAACATCCCCGTGAATACACACTGAAGCTTCTGCGTCTCCAGCAGGAAGCCATGGCTACCGGCAGAGGATTCTGGAAACGTCTGCTCTCCGATCCCATAGTGGACCGGAGCTATGTCGGCAACCGCAATTCACTGCGTTTTTTTCCGGCGGATTGCCCGGAAACAAAACGCATCAATCCCCGCAACCGTGTCAACTTCTCCACTCTGGAAGAGGCGTTTTCCACCGGATACGCTCCGGCGCGGGCGTGCCCTTTCTGGCCGGAACAGCGCGCGCCGTCGGAATAAAATATGCGCTCTTGGCGGCAACGGCTGATACATTTCGTATCGTCTTGCTTTTTCGGCCTGTTGGCCTGATAGTAAGAACATGCGGGATAGACATCAGGCAGCATGGCAGTACGATCAGTGGTACGACACTCCGCGCGGGGCTTTCGCTCTGACGCTGGAGACACGTCTGCTGCAAAGCATGCTCTCGGCATGGCCACGGCGGGGACACAGCCTGCTGGAAGCGGGATGCGGGACAGGACGTTTTCTGGAATTCTTCTGGGAGTGCGGTTTTGACGTCACCGGTCTCGATCGCAGCCCGGCCATGCTGGAAGTATGCCGCCAACGTCTGGGGCCGCGCGCGGACCTGCACACAGGCGCCGCGGATCTGTTGCCGTTTGAAGACAACAGCTTCGACTATGTGGCGTTGATCACCGTACTGGAATTCCTGCGCGACCCGACCGCCGCGTTGTCGGAAGCCCTGCGGGTGGCCGCCAAAGGCGTTGTTGTCGGCTTTTTGAACCGCTGGTCCCTGCATTACCTGTGCAAAGGCTTGCCCTGGCCCGCGCGTACCGGTATACTGCGGCGCATCCGCTGGCGTCCCTGGTGGAAGTATTATGCCCTGGCGCGTTCTCTGCGACCGGAAGGCGGTCTGGACATCGGCACGACCTTGTTCGGCCCGCCCTGGACATGGCGCTCCAATGCCCTGTGCCGTTGGTGCAACAGCGTTCCCCGCTTCCTTCCCATAGGGGGATTCGGCGTGCTGCGCATCGATCTGGAGCCCGTGACGCCCTATACGCCGCTGGCTCTGCGCCTTGAAAAAGTCGGTCTTAAAAAAATTTCGCCCGCCGCCGCTCTGGAGCATGCGCGACAGCGCCTGCTTCATGAGGATGGCGGAGACACAATCCACACTACTCCGGAGAAACTGGTGTGAAGCTCAATCCTCTGCCCGCCGCCAAAGGGTTTTTTCTGCGCTTTCGGATGCCGATTATTCTGACGCTGCTGGTCGTGCTTCTGGCCGTGGGAGGCGCTTACGGCTGGCGGTACTATCAGTACTACACAGGTCCCGAGCATGCCCTGCTCAAACTCAACAACGCCCTGCGTGACGCGGATCAGAAACAACTGGCCGAACTCGTGGATTTCCGGGCGCTGGCCTCGGATTTTGCCGAAACCGTTCTCAAGGTCTATCCTCCGGCCGCTCCCACGCATGAAACCACCGTCCGGACGGTGGACGCCGTGCAACTGGCCGTCCTCAATGCTCTGGCCGCGGCCAAGGAAGACAAGCCTCCGAAAGAACCCGCGGCGGACGCTCCTCTGGCGCCTCTTCCATCGGACTTCATTCAACAGTTGGCGGGCAAACTGACCCTGCAACGCACTTTGGACAATATCGCGCTTATCCAGTGCGCCGTCAGCTACCCCAGAGCCGGACGCGACTTTCCTCTGCTCTTGCAGATGACGGACACAGCGGAATTCGGCTGGCGCGTCACCAAGGTCGTCAACGCCCTTGAGCTGGCGCAAGCCTTCAAAGCCGCCGAAGCATCCCTGAAACTGCAACAGGAAGCCGCCTTCGCCGAAAAAAACGCCGACCAGCAGCTCCGTATGGACAAGCAGTTTCCCATCAGTTCCTGCACCGTTTCGGCGGGCCGTCTGTCCGACAGGCGGACAGCTCTGATGGTCATCGAAGTCATGGGCCGGAATGCCGGTCCATCAAGCATCCACAACGCGAATCTCGTGGTCACTGTGACCGATG
>CASQEL010000092.1 GCA_949427775.1 uncultured Desulfovibrionaceae bacterium | reverse complement strand
CTGAGAAAATAATTTAAAAGAAAGCTGATTATTTACTTGCTGTAAAAAAGAACCAAATGACGGCGTATAGAAAAAGGGAACCCCGGTTCCTGCTAGGAACAGAAACCGTGGCCGGCGCGGCGCGTTACAGCGCCCCGCACGGTTGCCAATGTTGAAGTTTTACTAACGGCCCCGGCCCATCGTGAGTGGGCCGGGGTCAGCCGTTACATGGCGTCAGACGCCTCTCGCCGCGCAATGCGGAATGCGGAATGTGTCCTCGACAGCCGTGCGGCATTGTCGCCCTGCTCCCGCGTCCAGGACACTCGCCTGAAGCGTATAATTCTTTGAAATAACAAAAAATCTGTAGGCAGACGCAGGCATCGTCACTATTTTCAACAGAGTATCTTCGTTCGCGCGCTTGCCCTGCCCCGCGCCGCGCGCCATGTGCGCGCCGGTCAGCGGAGCGCCGACGGACGGGATGTTGAACGCTCCCGCGTGCGTGCCACGCGCGCGCCGGTCAGGATATAGCCGATACCCGCGGCCGCGATGCACAGCAAGGCGTTGGAGAGGACGTTCACGGCCGCCGCATACGGCCTTCCGGCGGCGTACAACGTAAAGGTGTCCATGGAAAAGGTGGAAAAGGTCGTGAAGCCGCCCAAAAACCCCGTGCCCAGCAGACTGTAGAGCGCGGCGAACGGCGTGCCCCGGCGGGCGATGAAGCCCTGAAGCAGACCCATGGCCAGCCCCCCCGCAATATTGATGCACAATATGCCGTAAGGAAAGCCCGGCCCCACGGCGGCCATGATGCCGTCGTTGAGCGTGAAGCGGCACACGGCTCCGGCCGCGCCGCCGCACAATACCGCTATGGCGTCGGATAGAGAGGACATGATTGCAACCTCGCCTCGTCGATCACAGCATGACCCAAACGCCCAGCGTCACGCCCGCCAGACAGAAAATCATGTTCAACAACAGGTTCAGCGAACCGCCGAGCATGTCGCCCCGGGCGTAGAGCGTAAAGGTATCCATGGAAAAGGTGGAGAACGTGGTCAGCGCGCCGAGAAAGCCCTCGGCGATGAAATCACGCCAGGGAACTGCCGGGAAATATCCCGCCGTGATCCCGGCCGCGACGGCCCCCATGATGCAGGAGCCGAGCACGTTCACGAATACTGTGCCGTAGGGAAACTTCCTGCCGAACCATTCCCCGAACCAGGCGGAAATCCGAAAACGGCAATACGCTCCCAAAGCTCCGCCCCCGGCAACCCACAGCAGACGCGCTGCTTCCGACATGACAACCTCCCCTGCCCCGGACGCCGCAAACGCGCAACGCCCCCGGGGCAATCGCACGAACGAAGATAATATATTGGAAATATTGGTAATTCATGCGTCGGCCGTCAAAGGTTTTTTTCGTTGTTTCAAAGAGTTATACGCTTCATGCGAGTACCCCGGCAACGCCCCGGCTCCCGATGCGCTCCGCGCGGCCGGACGAAGAGCGCCGATGCTGCTCCGTCCGGCCGCAAGAGGGGGTTACAATCTGTAGGCGTCTTCGCCGTGCAGACTTTCATCCAGTCCCGCGCGTTCCTCGGCGGGAGTGACGCGAATGGGCCCGATGGCGTTGATCACGAACAGAATGATATACGTGACCACAAAGGAATAAAGGCCCACGGCCACCACGCCCAGCAACTGAATCAGGAACTGATGGGTGCTCGCGCTCACCCTGTCGATGCCCTGATTGGCAAGAACGCCCAGCAGCAGCGCGCCGGTCACGCCGCCCATGCCGTGCGCCCGCCAGACTTCCAGCGCGTCGTCGAACTTCAGCCGTTCCTGCACCATCTTGGCGAAGTAACAGACAAGGGAACCCGCCGCGCCGATGATGATGGCCGCCCAGGGCTCCACATAGCCCGCGCAGGGCGTGATGGTGGCCAGACCGGCCACCGCGCCCACCAGCACGCCCGCGAAGGTCGGCTTGCGGGAAAAGTGCCAGTCCAGAATCAGCCACATCACCATGGCCACGGAACCGGCCACAGTGGTGTTGACAAAGGCGTAGCTGGCCAGCTCATTGGCCGCGTACGCGCCGCCCGCGTTGAAACCGAACCAGCCGAACCACAGCAATCCCGCGCCGATGGCCACCAGCGGGAGATTGTTGGGCGTCGTTGCCTCGCCGGGAGCCATGTCGGTGCGCCGTCCCAGAAAGAGCACGGTGGCCAGCGCGGCAAATCCGGCGCTCACATGAATGACGATGCCGCCCGCGAAGTCCACCACGCCGAGCTGGGCCAGCCAGCCGTTGCCCCATATCCAGTGGCACACGGGCAGATAAATGATGATGGTCCACAGGATGAGGAACTTGATATACCCCCGGAAGTTGAAGCGTCCGGCGAACGCGCCGGTGATCAGCGCCGGGGTGATGATCGCGAACATCATCTGATACGCGAAAAACATGATGAAGGGAACCGTGGAGGCGTAGAGGGGACTGGGCGCGCCGCCCACCTTGTCCAGGGCGAAATGATAGGTAATGTCGCCGATAAAGCCGCCGATGTCCGGTCCGAACGCCAGACTGAAGCCGCCGAATATCCAGATCAGGGCCACGATGCCCATGGATATGAACGATTGCATCATGATGGTCAGCACGTTTTTCGCCTTGACCAGACCGCCGTAAAAGAAGGCCAGTCCCGGAGTCATTACGCACACCAGGGCGGTGCAGAGGATGATGAAGGCGGTATCGCCGGTATTGAGTACAGGTGTCATGACAAAGCTCCTTTCTCCTTATATACCGCGCCGACGGGCCTGAGCGGCATCTGCTCCGTATCGGCCTGATGCGTCGCGGGTAACAGTTTGATGTTGGGCAGCAGGAAGATCCATGCCGCGATGACGAACGGGAAGGTCAGCGTGGGGATGCCGTATACGCTCAACACCACATTCAGCGCTCCCTGGGCCACGACGGTGAAAATCGTTCCCAGGAAGGTGAAGATGATCACTTCCCAGTTGGGCTTGTAGAAGGTGGTGCCCAGGCCGATGGCCGTCAGCACCGCGCTGAACTGGAACAAACCGGCCACGATGGCCGAAGAGCCCGCGCCCAGCAGCAGGGCCGTGCCCACGGCGAGCATGGAGCCCGCGAAACCGAACACGGCCGCCCAGACGCTGCCGCAGGCCAGACCGATGAGAAACAGCACGCCGGTGGCCACATTGTTGATCAGGAACACCTGGGAGACGCCCGCAAGGCAGGCTCTCCAGAAGTCCGGCGCGGTCAGGGGAAAGAGGTCCGTGGGCTGCATCGAAACGGCGGGATGCGGCAGGCCTGTGATTTTGATGTTGGCGAAATTGTAGGCCGCCAGCATCAGAAACCAGGTGATGATGACAAACGGCCCGGTCATGGCCGAGACTTTCCAGGTTCTGAACATGCGGGATACGGCCATCATCAGGATGGTGGAAAAAATGCCTCCGGCCACGATGCAGCCCCACAGCAGCGGCGTGGGGGCAAAGAAGGTGGGCAGGGCGCAGCCGACCAGCAGACCGTTGTAGCCGTGCAGGCCCGCATCAATGTTCTGTTCGGGAACGTGGAGGGCATACGCGGTGAGTGTGCCGCAAACCAGCCCCAGCACGCCCCCCCAGGCCACGGCGGGCATGTGGGCCGCATACGCCCCCCAGAAAATCCCCGCCAGGAAGAACAGTCCCGTCAGGGGATTGTTCTGAAACATGACCTGCCCCGCGCCGCGCAGGCAGACATCAATAAAATGTACGACGGCATTGCCGGCCGCGATTTTATCCCACCAGTCGAATGTTACGGTTGTGCTCATGCGGCACGACCTCCGTGGACGCCAAACTACCGCCAGAGAAATTCTTCAGGCAGCGGGCATCCGGTTATTGTTTCACGTGCAACGCTCCAGAATTGGCGGATTTTGGCCCGCACGGTTTCCGAGGCGTCTCCCAGAACCTTGAACGACAGGCCGCATTCCCCGGGCAGAACCGTGGCGCCGTAGGCCAGACGACCTTGCAGATCCACGTCCGCGCCGATGCAATCGCGCACCCGCCGCGCCTTGTCCGGCTGCGTCAGCAGCACCACGACGCCGAACACGTCAAACCCGTTCATGACGCCGGTTTGCAGCACATCCGAAACCCTGGGCTCCAGGAGGCATTTTTCCGCAAACAGTTTCTCGCCCGTTTCCCGGCGCACCGCATGGATGTGCGAGGAATACAGATCAAACCCGAACCGCTCGTCCTCATGATGGTATTTGCGGCCGGGCAAAAGCACTTCGGAGTAGATCAGCGATCCGCTCTCCGCGATGCTGACGGCGGTGTCCGAAAGAAAGCGCGAGGTGCGGTGAGGAATCAGCGGGTCCGGCATATATTCCAGATAACCGCCCGGCTCCACGATGATGCTCTGGAGCTGCGCGGCATAGTTGGCGTCCATCATATGCACCCTGGTGGCCGACTGCGTGGCGACATGCCCCACGGCGTTTTCCCCCACGCGGATCTCCAGAGCCATGCGGTCGCCCTGAAGCAGACAGCCCGTGGTGGTGATGATGAACACGCAAGGCATATGGGGCATGCCCTCATCCCAGTACAACCCCTTCTGCACCAGAAACGGCACGCGCCGATCGATGTCGTACAGAACGCTGCGCCCGTCCGCCTCCTTTCGGAAACCCAGACGCAGATAGCCGTACTTGCCCACCACGCCGCTGGGCATCTGTCGGGGCTCGGTCCGGTAGGCGTCCAGCTCGGACGCGGCGGCGCAGATGCGATCCAGCTCGTTCCTGAGCCGGGCCACGCAATCCCCGCCGCCCCCCGCCCCGTCGCCCTCCGACGCTTGCGGCGGCCGGGGACCGACCTCGCGAGCGGCGTGTTGCGGGGCGCGCATGCCCGGTCCGCCGCCTCCCGCCCCGTCGTCCTCCGGCGCTTGCGGCGGCCGGGGACGGACCTCGCGAGCGGCGTGTTGCGGGGCGCTCATGCCCGGACCTCCGGCGCGCGGTCAAACAGCGCGTCCCGGACGATCATGTCCGTCAGTGCCTCGATGTTCCTGCCGGTCATGCAGTTGGTGAAGATGAACGGCTTGTCGCCGCGCAGGCGTCTGGAATCCCGTTCCATGACCTCCAGACTGGCCTTGACATGGGGCGCCAGGTCTTCCTTGTTGATGACCAGGATGTCCGACTGACAGACGCCGGGACCGTTCTTGCGCGGAATCTTGTCGCCCGCGGCCACGTCGATGACATAGATGAAAAAATCCGCCAGCGCCGGACTGAAGGTCAGGGTCAGATTGTCGCCGCCGCTCTCGATGAAGATCAGATCGCTGTCCGGAAAACGGCTTTCCAGCTCCTCCACCGCAGCCAGATTCATGCTCGGGTCTTCGCGAATGGCCGTATGCGGGCACGCGCCCGTTTCCACGCCCACAATGCGATCCGGGGGCAGAATGCCCGCCAGCTCGCGCCGCACATGCTCGGCGTCTTCGGTCGTCACGACATCGTTGGTGATGATCAGCGGCTTGATGCCCCGCCGGATCAACACGGGAGTCACCGCTTCGATAATGGCCGTTTTGCCCGACCCCACAGGGCCGCCGACACCGATACGGGTAATTTTTTTCACAGTGGCCTCCTCATGGCGCACGTTCCGGGAACAGGGGGACGATTCCCGAACAGGTGTTGTGTTGCGGTTGCGAGGGGAACGCCCCCCGCTCCCGGCATCCGTCAACTCATGAACAGGCGCACATGCGCCCTGACATGCACGGCCGCCAGAATGTCCGTCATGGGCGCGTAGCCGCACATGTCCTCCGGCGCGGCGCTCGCCGCGTGGGCGCACTGGCGCTCGAAATCCCGGATCAGCAAAAACAGAATGCGCTGGGTGTCCAGATGCGTCACCCGCATCAGCCGCAAGGCGGCGTTCAGAATGGTCGTGGCCACCCCGTACTGGTGCGTCGTCAGGGCCTGGTCCGGGGACAGTCCCAGCCCGGCGAACAACACCCCCAGAGTCGCGGGATACGTGCCCGGCGTCCGCCCGGCGCGGATACCCTCCAGCCAGGGCGTCATGGCCTCCGGCCCGGTGGCCTCGACGCACATCTCCGCCAGCTTCCTGCCCATGCGCACGGACATCAGCCGGGCTTCCTCCGAAAGCTTGCGACAGTATATCTCCCGATCCGCCCTCTCCAGGGCCGCCCGGTCGTCCGCGACGGCGGCGCGCATGACACAGGCCAGGCCCACGGCGTCGCCTCTGGCGGCCTGCTCCAGCGCCGTGGAGGTGAAGTCGCGCAGGGTGTCCGCATCATGCACCACGCCTTTCTGCACGGCGGATTCCAGAGCGCCGGAAAACGCGAACGCGCCGACGGGCAGCATGGAGTCGCCGAACTCCAGCATCCGCGCCAGAGCGAGCACCCCGCACGCCCGATCGTGTCCGGCCGGAGCGGCCGCCGGAGCGGCGCTCTCCTCACGCGGCGCGGACAGTACGCCCGCCGTGTTCATGAGGGCGGCGCTCGTGTTCGTGCCGCCGACGACCGCGGCGGCACTACGCATGTTCGTGGTCATGGTGATGATGCCCGTCGCCGCGCGCGTCGGCCCCGTGCCGGTGATGTTTTTTGCCGTGATGGCGCTCGTGACCATGCTGATGGACGGACGCCCCGCCGCCGCCGCCGAACAGCCGCCGGGACTGGGCGGGCGGCAACAGGGCCGCGATTTCCGCGCCGGGAGCGAAATGATGCTCGATGTCCGCGAAATGATGGGCGTTCATGACCGACGTCATGACCTTTCTGTCCACGGCCAGCGGCACGTAGACCTTGCCGTCGCGCACCACGGCGGGCCAGTGCTGGTTGCCCAGGGCGTGCCCCAGGGCCACGCCGCGTTCCAGCAGCGCCGACGCGGGCAGGTTCGCGAGGGCTTCCAAATCTATGACCAGCACGTCGCACAGATCGATGCGGCAGATCACGGCCCGTCGGGCGGCCGCATCCCACAGCAGCACGTCGCCGTCGTGCAGGAAGGCGTCGCGATCCAGAGACACGGCCAGATTCAGGCCGTTTTTCGTTTCCTTGCGCAGCCGGTTCTTCTGCGCGTCCCATTGGCTCAGTTCCAGAACGTCCACCTCGGCGTCGGCCAGCCGTTCCTTCCAGGACGCCTCGTTCACATTGCCGAGCACGGTTTCTATCAGATGCATGAGATGCCTTTCCTTGTAGTGATCGCTGTCCGCGCGGCGGAAGGCGGGACGTGTTTCGCCTTCCGCCGCCGTGTCGCATGTCCGTCGTATGCCGCCGGAGCCGGAGTTCCACCCGGCCGCCGCGTTTCGCGGGGTCAACTGAAAAAGTACAGTTGCCCCAGCGAAACCGTGTCGGCGGGTTTCACGGTGGCGTGGATTCCGTCCACCTTCACGGCGAAGGTTTCCGGGTCCACGTCGATAATCGGCGTGTTGCCGTTGCGCACCATGTCGTGCTTGGCCAGACTCCGGATGCGTCTGACCGGCTCGATCATGCTGCGCAGGTGAAGTTTTTCCCTGATGTTCCGGTCCATGGCCGCCTGGGAAACGAGGGTGGCTCTGGTATCGGTGCGGGCCGCGCCGAACGCCCCGAACATGGGCCGGTA
>CASQEL010000091.1 GCA_949427775.1 uncultured Desulfovibrionaceae bacterium | reverse complement strand
GGCCCTGGCCAGCAGGTCATGAGGCGTCTCGAACTTTCTGAGCTTGTTCATGTCCGCCAAAATAGACGAGTGGTCACGGGCGCGCAAGGGGCGCAGCCATATGGAAAGATATCATGGTGAGGATGAACGGATAACAGGAACCCCCGGCAAAGCCGGGGGTTCTTCATACAAAAAACGGCCCCCCACCGGGTATCGGCAGGGGGGCCGTTGCCGCCATTCATGCAAGAGGACGGCCTGCGACAGCATCAGGCGATCTGTTCCGCCGTGTTCTCCGACGCGCGGCTCAGGCCAGACGCAGCACGCGGCGGGCGTTTTCGTACATGATTTTATTGCGGACTTCATCGCTCAGGGCAAAGCCCTTGTAGGCTTCCAGAGCGTCCGCCAGCTCAATGAAAGGATGCGCGCTGGCGAACAGCACCTTGTCGCTGATGGTCGTAGCCATGGCCTGCACATAGACGTCCACCATAGGCGCGCGTTCGTACTCGGAAATGTCCATGTACACGTTGGCGTTGCGCAGGCAGGCGTAGATGGCTTCATTGACGTATGGATACCCGCCGTGGCTCATGATCAGCGTCAGTTCGGGGAAATCCCGGGCCACGGCGTCCACATGGCGGGGATCGGCATAATCCATGATCGCGCCCGGCACCTGCGGCGGAGGCGCCATGGTGATGAACACCGGAATATCCAGCTCGCAACACTTGGTATACAACGGATAGAAACGCGCGTCGCAGGCCGGAATATGCGCCAGATAGGGATCGATGGCGATGCCCTTCATGCCGTATTCCGCGACAACCTGTTCGATTTCCCGCACCGCGGCCATCTTTTTATGCGGATCGATGCCCCAGAACCCCACAAATTTTTGGGGATAGGCGCGGCAAAATTCCAGCACGCTGTTGTTGTTGGCCGGGAAGCCGTAGGTGGTTTCGCAGTCCCGGCCGGTGATCACGCCCAGTTCCACGCCGAGTTTGTTCAGGCTTTCCACAATCTCGGGCAGCGGTTGGGCCTGGCGCTTGTCAAAGCCGATGACCTTGCAGGCCGCTTTGAACATGGAGCTGTTCTTGATTCCGTTGATGATTTCCGGCGTGTTGGGCCGGAAGCGAAAGTCTATGATTTTCATACGCCGATTTTTCCTGAAGAGTTTATGTTATCCCGCGAATAGTTGATGCCGTGCGCCCCTGAGCAACACGGCGTTTATTGATGCCGCGCCTATTTTCCTCCGACCAGACAGAGAGGCACCTGCGGGAAGTAGGTGCAGATCAGCAGCACCATGAGCATCAGACCGATGATGGGCATCACCATGCCCGCGATCTTTTCCAACTTGGCCTTGGCCACGCCGCTGGCCACGAAGAGGTTCACGCCCACCGGCGGGGTAACGAAACCGATAGCCAGGTTGACCACCATGATCACCCCGAAATGCAGGGGCGAAACGCCTACGCCGGTGACCACCGGCAAAAGAATGGGCGTCAGAATGACGATGGCGGCCAGAGCTTCCATGAACGTGCCCACGATGAGCAGCAGAACGTTGATCAGCAGCAGAACGGCGAACTTGCTCTCCGTAAAGCTCAGGATGGCGCGGGCCACGGTGCCGGGCACATCCTCGATGGTCATGATGTTGCCGAACAGCGTCGCCATGGCCATCAGCACGATGATGATGGCGGAGGTTTCGCAGGATTCGATGCAGCTTTCAATGACAACCCTGGCGTCCATTTCCGAATATATGAACACCCCCACGAGCAGACCGTACAGCGCGGCGATGGCGGCGGCTTCAGTGGGAGTCATGATGCCGCCGTAAATGCCGCCGAGCACGATGACCGGCACCATCAGCGCCCACTTGGCGTCCCAGAAGGCCCGGCCCATGGTCCGCGCGGTGCGCGTCTTCTGCTCGCCCCGCCAGCCGCGCTTGCGGGAATAGAAATAACAGTAGCCCATCAGCACCAGCCCGGTCATGATGCCGGGAATGATGCCGCTGATGAACAGATCGCCGATGGAAACCTGCGCCGAAATACCGTAGACCACAAAGGGGTTGCTGGGGGGAATCATCACCCCCACTGTGCCGGCCGCGGCCACAAGAGCGGCGGAGAAATACTTGTCATAGCCGCGTTCAATCATGGCCGGGATGGTCAGCGCGCCGATGGCCGCCACCGTGGCCGGCCCGGAACCGCTGATGGCGCCGAAGAACATGCAGGTCACAATGGCGGTCAGGCCGATGCCGCCGTACAGGCCGCCCACGATTTCGTCAGCCAGACTGAGCAGGCGGTGGGAAAGGCCGCCCGCGCCCATAAACACTCCGGCGGCAATAAAGAAGGGAATGGCCATGATCGGGAAGCTGTCGATGGAGGTAAAGGCCACCTGGGCCATGTACTCGATAGGCAGCGTATCGGCGGCAATGATGGTCGCCAGAGTGGACAGACCCAAAGCAATGGCAATGGGAACGCCGATGAGGCACAGGAGCACAAAATAGCCGAACAGCGCCTTCAACGGTTCAATATAGTCAAAAATGAAACAGGGCGAGACAATCAGCGCCGCCATGCACAGCCCGACAAGGGTATCTCCGAGACCGCAGACTTTGGCCTGTTTGCCCAGCGACTGCAACAGACGCAGGCACATAAGACCAAAGCCCAGAGGCAGAATCAGATAGGGAACCAGATAGGGCATGTTAAGCGCGGTGGTGTACTGCGGAAATTGCAGCAATCGCTCAATCTGCCCCCAGCCGAACCATGCGATGACAGCCGTAAGGCAGAGAAAGAGAGATTCTGCGACGATCCAGCTGATGTTCTGCAGCCGCGGCGGCAACCTGTCGTACAGCATATCCACCCGGATGGACGAGCGTTTCCTGATGGCCACGGAAACGGCCATGTAGGAAATCCAGATGAAAATATAACGCGACAATTCTTCGGTCCAGACGGCGGCTCCGGCCCTGTCGATAAACTTTGTGATGATATAGCGGTAGATGACCTGCCAGGAGATAAAAAGAATGATGCTCAACAGGCCGGAAACCATAAATATATTCTCAAAGTTCCGATCCAGCCAGTGGAGTGCTCCTTTTTTTTCCGCAACGGCTGTTGTGCTCATGTCTTTCCTGTTCTTTATCAAGGGGTTTTTCCAGTCCGGGCCGGATTTGCCTCCGGCCCGGCAAGCATCAGACAGCGGTTACTTCTGGGTGTCGGCGATCATCTTCAACAGTTCCGCCGGAATTTCCTTGGCGAACTGCTCGCGCACGGGCTGCGTCCTTTTCTTGAGCTCGGCGCGCTGTTCCGGCGTCAGCAGGGTTATCGCGATGCCCTTGTCGCGGAACGCCTGCCAGGCTTTTTCTTCCAGCTTCACGCTCTCGGCGCGCTGCCAAATCTGGGCTTCACGCGCGGCGTCCATGAGGAGCTTCTGTTGTTCGGGCTTCAGGCTGTCCCACTTTTTCTTGTTCATCAGCAAGATATGCATGGAATAGTTGTGCTGGGAATCCATGGCGTGCTTGAGCACTTCGCTGTGCTTGGCATCGTTGAGCAGGGAGAAGGTGTTGCCTTCGGCGTCCACAGTGCCCTGCTGCAGGGCGGTATAGGTTTCACCCCACGCCACCGGGGCGGGATTCATGCCCAGTTCGGTGGCCACAGCCACTTCCACGGGAGAGTCGGTGGTACGCACCTTGAGGTTTGCGAGCGACTTGACATCCGTGAGAGGCTTGTTGGCCGAAACAAAGTTGCGATAGCCGTATTCACTGAACATGATGGTCTTGAGACCGATGCTTTCGGCCACCTTGTCAAGAGCCTTGCCCAGTTCGCCTTCATCCAGAGCCTTGTAAAGCTTCTGCTGGTTTTCAGGGGAGGTGACGTAGGGCAGGTCGATGGCCATGTAGGCTTTGGAGAAGCTGGCCAGGTTCGGCGTGGAGCTGGAAGACATGTCCAGCGTGCCCGCCTGCGCCGCTTCCGTGGTCACACGGTCGCTGCCCAACTGGCAGTTGCCGAAAATCTGGATGCGGATTTTCCTGCCGCTTTTCTGCTCCACCAACTCTTTGAATTTCTCATAGCCCACGGTCACGTTGTTGCCCGGCGCCATGGGGTGCCCGATACGCAACGTCAGGGGTTTTTCCGCCAGAGCCACCCCCTGCATGCCCAACAGGGCGCAGCAGGCGACGGCCGCAAAGGCCAGCAGCGTCGAAAGCTTTTTCATGGTTCTCCTCCATAAAAAGAAGTTTACGGTCAGGGGACGGGCCCCACCACTGTTGTCCGGCACGCTCTATGCCGAAATTCACGATTGCGCTCCGCTCCGGGGTCCGACGGCGCCTGTTCCCGCGGCGGCGCAAGGGCACGCCAAAAATATCCTGATTTCCGCCGCATGATTGCGATGGATCATATATTTCCGGCGCGAGAAATCCGCCTCGGAGTCCCGGCAGCATTTGTGATACTTTTCTTTTGCATGATGCATGCCACGGGATAAGGCGTTCCGTTCCATTTTTTCAACAAAAAATACATGTATTTTCAGTAAATTACATTTTTCGAGTCACACGATTGGATATTTCCGCCCCATAGAATTGTCGCATATTTGCGACATAAAGAATGATTCCTGATAGTTCATGTTTTCCGCTTGTGAAAAAATAATATAAGAAGAACACATGGTTTTAACATGACAATGCTGATTTTGCGACAGTATCCGCTACTATTCTGGCGTGTTGTCGCAATTATGCGTCGTTCTTGCGCGTATATTAGCGAAAAACATTCCTGAATGATGCAAATTTGCACCTCTCCAAAAACCTTCCTTCCACTACGGTCCGAAATGTCCCGGGAAAATTCATGTTAAGCATGAAAATCACAATGTTATAAAATATGGCACAGCGCATGCACAAGCCGGACACAACAGGTGAGCGGAAATACGCTCCCGAACGGCGCAGGCAAGAATGTCCAAGCGTCGAAAAATTATGTACTATCCCACAATACAGGAGTTATAGCCATGTCCGCGACAACGTGCGATTGCCGGTCTCCCCAGGAACAGCGTCTGTTCGACAAGATTCAGGGCAAAGAGGACAAATTCCGCAAAACGCATGCCCGCGTTTTCAAGCTGCTGGAACGTTTTGAAGGTCAGAAACCGCGTATCGACATCGAACGCGCCCTGTACTTCACCCAGTCCATGCAGGAAACCGAGGGCCAGCCTCTGGTGCTGCGCTGGGCCAAGGCTCTGATGCATATCGCGAAAAACATCACCGTGTATGTGCAGGACGATCAGCTGCTGCTGGGCCGCGCCGGTTGCGACGGCCGCTACGGCATCCTGTATCCCGAACTGGACGGCGACTTTCTGGACATCGCGGTGCGCGATCTGCCTACCCGCGCCACCTCTCCGGCCACCATCACGCCCGAAGACGCCAAACGCGTCGTGGAAGAAATCGCCCCCTACTGGAAGGGCAAGACCTATCATGAAGCCCTCAACGCCGCGCTGCCGCCCGAAGTGCACAAGCTCACCTACGACGATCCCGAGGGCCTCATCTCCCGCTTCATCGTCAATGAAACTTCTTCATTCCGTTCGTCCATCCAGTGGGTGCATGACTTTGAAAAAATCCTGAAGCGCGGTTTCAACGGCATCAGGAAAGAAGCCGAAGAAAAACTGGCCGCTCTGGACCCGCTGAGCCCCAAGGACATGTGCGAAAAGAAGCCCTTCCTTGACGCGGTCGTCATCGTTTGCGAAGCTATCGTGCTGTGGGCCAAACGCCACGCCGTGCTGGCGCGGGAAATGGCCGCCCGGGAAAGCGATCCCGCGCGCAAGGCCGAACTGCTCCGCATGGCCGAAAACGCCGAACATGTGCCCGGCGAACCGGCCCGCAACTTCTACGAAGCCTGCCAGAGCCAGTGGTTCACCCAGATGTTCTCGCGCATCGAGCAGAAGACCGGCACCACCATCTCCAACGGACGTATGGACCAGTACTTCTACCCCTACTACAAGAAAGACGTCGAAGCCGGCGTGCTGAACGACGACCAGGCCATCGAACTGCTGGAATGCATGTGGGTGGGCATGGCCGAGTTCATCGACATGTACATCTCGCCCACCGGCGGCGCCTTCAACGAAGGGTATGCGCACTGGGAAGCCGTGACCGTGGGCGGGCAGACCCCCGACGGCCGCGACGCCACCAACGAGCTGACCCACCTTATCCTCAAGTCCAAGCGCGAATTCCCGCTGCACTATCCCGACCTGGCCGCGCGCATCCATTCCCGCGCGCCGGAAAGTTATCTGTGGGATGTGGCCGAAACCATCAAATACGGCTCCGGCTTCCCCAAACTGATCAACGATGAAGAAGTCGTGCCCCTGTATGTGTCCAAGGGCGCGACGTTTGAAGAAGCCCTGGATTACGCCGTGTCCGGCTGCACCGAAGCCCGTATGCCCAACCGTGACACCTACACCTCCGGCGGCGCGTACATCAACTTCGCCGCCGCCGTGGAAATGGTCCTGCGCAACGGCCGCATGAAAAAATACGGCGATCAGGTGCTCGGCATCGAAACCGGCGATCCCCGCGACTTCAAGACCTGGGAAGAATTCTGGAACGCCTATGTTCAGCAGCATATGCTGTTCCTGAAGACGGCTTTCACCCAGCAGTACATCATCAACAATCTGCGCGCGCGGCATTTCGCGCAGCCCATGGGCTCGGCCATGCACGACCTGTGCATGAAGCACTGCATCGACCTGCACCAGCCGCAGATTCCGGAAGGCATCAACCTGGGCTACTTCGAATACATGGGTCTGGGCACTGTGGTGGACTCCCTGGCCGCCGTCAAGAAGCTGATCTTTGAAGAAAAGAAACTGACCATGGATCAGCTCATCAAAGCCATCGACGCCAATTTCGAAGGCTACGAAGATGTCAAGGCTCTGCTGCGCTCCGCCCCCTGCTACGGCAACAACGACGAATACGCCGACGCCATCGGCCGCGAAATCGACAGAATCTCCGTGGAATACGGCGGCAAGTACAGCATGAAGGATCTGGGCATGCACAACGATGTGCGTTACGTGCCCTTTACTTCCCACGTGCCTTTCGGCAAGGTGGTTTCCGCCACGCCCAACGGCCGCACGGAATGGTTCCCGCTGTCCGACGGCTCCTCCGCCTCCCACGGCGCGGACGTCAACGGACCCACGGCCGTTCTGTTGTCCAACTACAACACCAAGAACATGGGCATGCGCGACCGCGCGGCCCGCATGCTGAACATCAAGTTCACGCCCAAGTGTCTGGAAGGCGAACAGGGCACCGAAAAGCTGGTGTCCTTCATCCGCACCTTCTGCGACCTCAAGCTGTGGCATGTGCAGTTCAACGTCATCAACGGCGACACGCTCATCGCCGCGCAGAAGGACCCGCAGAAGTACCGCAACCTCATCGTGCGCATCGCCGGATACAGCGCCTACTTCGTAGACCTGTCGCCCGACCTGCAGAACGACCTCATCGCCCGTACCGTACACGACGCGATGTAAACAGCCGACAGGGGTTCCGCGGCCGCCGAGCCGACCGCGGGACGCCGCCGCGGCAACAACGGAATGTCGGAGGAGGAACGCTCTGCGGAGGGTTCCTCCTCCCCCTGTACAGACCCCCCACACGCCATAAAG
>CASQEL010000090.1 GCA_949427775.1 uncultured Desulfovibrionaceae bacterium | reverse complement strand
ATGCTCTCGCATGGCGGCTAGTACACAGAAACTTTAGATGTTTCTGTGTACTAGAATATATGGTACAAATGTTCCCGCGCGGTGTTCATATCTCTCGACCGCAAACGCTCCGCCGTTCTTTCGGCGCGGACGACGGTCCCCCAAAAGAGCGTCGCCGCAAGCAAAAAAATCTTCACCGCGGCGGCATGCCCGGCATCTTCCGGGAGCGCGCATATCAGACAACCCCCTTCCGCAGCAATGGGGCGGGCGGTGGCGATGTACGCAATCTGTTGCAGCATCCCCTTGGAACATCGACTGCTCTGCCGCCTGGGGGATACGACAGGCCATTGCGCACACGTATACGGGAGACAGTCTTACATACTATATCAATTTTTATATAACTTGTTGCGACAGCATATTGCCGTTGACACGGCACATGCAATGTGGAAAAAGATGCATATAGAATGTCGACATTTCTATAGCCATTTTTCTCACTAAACAGTGGGCGCAGTACACGTCCCTCACGCCTTTTCGCGTTGCAGCGCTTGTTTATTACGCTTCACACATGCGCTTCAAATTGTTCGACCCCAAAATGGAGCTGTATTATGAACGTGATCCGAGCAATGAAAGGCCTTCTTCTGACCTGCTGCTTCATGACCGCCCTCTTCGCGGAAGACGCCACGGCGGCGGAAAAAGGCAACCCTGCCAACAACAATGGAATCATCGCCCTGCAAAACGCGGCATTAAATGCGGACAAACCCGGCCCCGTGCGGCTGGAGTATTTCGGACACATGGCGTTCCGCATCACCACGCCGGAAGGGCTGACCCTGCTGGTGGACCCATGGAAAAACGACCCCTCCGGCACATGGGGAATATGGTTTCCCAAGGAATTTCCTGAGAGCCGCGCCAATGTGGCGCTTTCCACCCACGGGCACTATGACCATAACGCCCTGCATCGCGTAAAATCGCATATGGTCATAGATCGCGTCGCCGGACAATGGAAGTTCGCGGACGTGCGCGTCACCGGCATAGCCGACAAACACCAGTACAAATCTCCGGGGCCGGTCTTATGGACGGAACTCTTTCCGGAAAGAGGCATTGACCCTGTGCCGCCCAACAATCCCCCCATTCTGGATAATACCATCTTTGTCTTTGAAACCGGCGGACTGCGCATAGTTCACTGGGGGGACAACCGTCCCGACGCTCCCGAAAGCGTCTATAAGGCTGTAGGCAGGCCCGATGTGCTGATTCTGCCCGTCGATGATTCGCAGCATGTGCTCGGGTATGCCGAAATAGCCGGCATATTGAAAAAACTCCGGCCCCATGTGGTCATCCCCACCCACTACCTGGTCAAGGGAGTCAGTTCCGTGGCTTCCACGTTGATGCCCGCCGACAAGTGGGTGGCGGGAAACGCCGTTGTGGAAAACATGACCTCGCCTTCCGTGCAGCTTGATGTCGCGGCCATACGCAAGCTCAATGGAGCGGTTTGGTACTTCGGCAATACTGCCGTGAAGCCGTAATTCTTTACCGGACATCGTCCGCAGCGCGGGATCATTCCGCGCGCATGGCAAAGGTCTCCTCCGAACAACAACGGAGGAGACCTTTTGGAAAATGCGTTTCTCGGCTACGCCTTGTCCAGCTCTCCGAGATGTTCCACGACCAGCGTGGGTTGGCGGGCCAGTCCCGGCAAATCTTCCCGCCGTGCTTCCCCGCTGAGCACCAGCAGAAAATCAATGCCCGCGTTTTCAGCCAGCAGTTTGTCGGTGGAAAGGCGATCTCCCACCATCACCATGTCTTCTTTGGAATAGCGACGCAGCAGCGGAGCCAGCACCGTGGGGTCGGGCTTGCCGAAAATACGCTGCGGCCGCCGTCCGACAGCCGTTTGATACAGGGCCAAAAAACTGCCCACATCCGGCAGCGGCCCTTCGGGCGACGGACAGACCAGATCAGGATGGGTGGCCAGAAACACTACTTCCGGACGCTGCAGCAGCAAGGCCGAACGGGACAACTTTTCATAAGTCAATTCCGTATCATAGGCCAGGATAACAGCCTGCGCTCCGTCCTCGGCCTGCCGCAGTTCGGGCATGCGCGCCTGCAGATCCGCCGAAAAATCCCGGTTGCCCACCACATACGCCGTATGAATACGCTCCGCGCGCAGAAAATCGATCAGCGGCGTCACCGGGGACAGCAGGCGGTCGGGCGTGGCCGGAATCCCCATACCGTTCAGCTTGCGCACATAGGTGGCGGGCGCTTTGGAGGTATTGTTGCTCAAGAAATGAAAATCCACCCTGTTCCAGTGCCGTTGAATGAACGACACCGCGCCTTCGATGGGATTGTTGCCCAGGTAAATGGTTCCGTCCATATCCAGCACAAAACATCGCTTGTCGCCCAATTGCATTACGCTTCCCTTTTCTCGTGCTTTTCTGTTTCTTTTCCGAAAATTTCCCGTGCGGGGACGCACCCCCGATCCCGCGCGGTCACCGCAGCGCCACGCCGCGCCTGTTTTCCAAATCCCCCACAACCGCAGTCCGTTCGGACGGAAGCCCCGAAACTCACGGACCGGAACGTCGACAAAGGCTTCCTGAAGGGGGGAATGCCGCCGCATCAGGACGGCGCGGAATTCCGGAAAAGCTCACGGCAGACGGACACATGAAACACGCCGCACGACCCTCGGAAAGAGCACGACCATATACTGCGGCGCCGGCGTTTCCGGCAGTCTGCGGAGCCGTTATTGTCCGCTCTGATACACCGCATCATTTTCTCCCGCAACCCCGGGGGCGGCCCGAATCAGGGCAATCGAATAACGCCCCTTCGTGCGGTATCAGGCATTTACTATAATGAAAATAGTCCTTGACATGGCAAGAGCGAAACCGCTACATCAAAAAATATTTCGATTTTTATTGTTTTCTGAGAAATTATTTTCATAAACGAAAACACATGAGCCGAACGCAGGCAACGGCATCCCGGCCGCGCGGGATTCTGAAGCGATTCCGCGGGAACCGCGCAGGCGGCGCGTGGGCGCCCTCCCGCCGTCGACCGGAGACGATAGTCAGCATGGTGTCGCTGTGCACCGCGCGGCAAGTCCTGCAGGACGATGGAGAACAGCGTGAAACAAACTACAGTGGTCGTTATCGGCGGCGGAGCCACAGGCATCGGCATTTTGCGCGATCTGTGCATGCGCGGCATCCCGGCCCTGCTGCTGGAGCAGGGGGGCTTGGCCCACGGCACAAGCTCGCGCTTTCACGGCCTGCTGCACAGCGGCGCGCGTTATGCCGTCAGCGACAGCGAGTCGGCGCGGGAATGCATTGAAGAGAACGCCATTCTGCGGCGTATCGGCAAACAGTGCGTCGAGGAAACCGAAGGCTTCTTCGCCCGCACTCCCCTGGATGATCCCTTGTTCGAGGCTCCCTGGGTCAAGGCCTGCGAGCGGGCGGGCATCAGTGTCGAACAGGTGGATGTGCAGGAAGCCCGGCGACTTGAGCCCAATCTGGCTCCGGATCTGCGCTCCGTGTACCGCGTGCCCGACTCCTGCGTGGACGGTTTCCGGCTGGTCTGGCACAACGCCATGTCGGCCCGCCGCTACGGCGGTGAAGTGCTCACCTATCACGAAGTGACCGGCATCCGTCAGGACAACGGCCGGATCACCGGAGTCACGGCCAAAAATCGCATCACCGGCGAAACTCTGTCCATCGAATGCGCCTTCGTGGTCAACGCCGCCGGTTCCTGGTCCGGACAGATCGCCCACATGGCCGGTCTGGACGTGAGCGTCTCGCCCGACCGGGGCACCCTGGTGGTCTTCAACCACCGCTTCACCTCCCGCGTGATCAACCGGCTGCACAAGAGTTCCGACGGCGACATCTTCGTGCCGCACGGTTCCATCACCATTCTGGGCACCACCTCCACGCCCACGGATCGCCCGGACAATACCACGCCCACCAGCGAAGAAGTGCTGCGTCTGTTGCAGATCGGCGAACCCCTGTTCCCGGATCTGCGCAGTTACCGCATTCTGCGGGCCTTCGCGGGCACCCGCCCCCTGTACACGCCCAGCAACGCCACGGGCCGGGCCGCCAGCCGCAACTTTCACATCGTCGATCACCACGAAGACGGGCTGGCGGGCATGGCCAGCATTTTCGGCGGCAAGCTGACGACCTACCGTCTCATGGCCGAGAAAATGACGGATCTGGTCTGCCGCCACATGAATGTTTCGGCTCCCTGCCGCACGGCCGAAGAACCTCTGGTGGCCGACCCGCCGCAGGACACGCTGCGCAAGGCGGCTCGCTACTTCCCGGCCCACGGCGTGGGCCTGGTGGCGGAACGCCTGGGCGACGCCTTTGCCGAGGTGGTCGACGAAGCCGCCGGAGCGTCGGACAACGAACTGCTGTGCGAATGTGAAATGGTCAGCATGACCGAAGTGGAATATGTGGCCCGCGATCCGGCCACACATTCCCTGCACGACATTCGCCTGCGCACCCGCCTGGGCATGGGCACCTGCCAGGGAACGTTCTGTTCCCTGCGGACCATCGGCGCGTTGACCGAACGCGGCGTGCCGCTGTCCCTGTCGCCCACGGAAAACGTGCGCGCCTTTCTCCAGGAGCGCTGGCGCGGTCTGCGGCCCGCTCTCTGGAGCGCGCAACTCAAGGAAATCGAACTGGGGCGGGCCATTTACGCCGCCACGCTCAATCTTGACGGAGCCCGCAATGAGCAAGAAAACTGATGTCGTCGTGGTCGGCTCCGGCCTGGCCGGACTGGTGGCGGCCCTGGCCGCCGGAGAGCGCGGCAAGCGCGTAACCCTGCTCACCTTCGGCGCGGGCGCGCTGTCCATCGGCAGCGGCTGCGTGGATCTGCTGGGATATCTGAACGGCAAGCCGGTGGACGGCGACCCCCTGGACGCGCTGAACGCGCTGCCGCCCTCTCATCCCTATCGCACGGTGGGCGTGGAACAGGTGCGGGCCGCGCTGGATTTTTTCACGGATTTTTGCGCCCGCCAGGGCAGCCCGCTGCTGCCCCGGCTGTCGCGTAACCGTCGGCTTCCCACCGTCATGGGCACGCTCAAGCCCACGTACCTCTGCCCGCCCAGCGCCGACGCGGATTTGCTGCATGACGCGCGGCGCGTGCTCGTAGCCGGCGTCGGCGGCCTCAAAGACTGCCATCCCGGTCTGATTATCGGGCAACTGCGCCGCTATCCCACACTGGCGGACAAGGAATACCGCGAAACGGTGCTGCCCGCGCCGTTCGGCAAAACGCATCGCAACATCACGCCGCTGGACGTGGCCCGCTATCTGGACACCGAGGCGGGCGTCGCCTGGTTGTGCGACCATCTCACGCCGCAGCTCCGGGATGCCGATGTGGTGCTGGTTCCCCCGATCTGCGGGACGGAAGACGGCGTCTGGCACGCCCTGCGGCGGCATCTGGGGCGCCCCCTGCTGGAAATGCTGTCCATCCCGCCGGGTGTCAGCGGTCTGCGGCTGCGCCGGATGCTGTTGCGCGCCCTCCATGAAAACAACGTGGAAATCGTGGAAAACGTTTCCGTGACCCGCGCCGAGGTGGAAGGCGACCGTTGCACGGCGTTGATCACCAGCGGCTTCGACCACGAGCGAAGCTATCCGGCCGACGCCTTCATCATCGCCACCGGCGGTTTCATGGGCGGCGGCTTCGCCTCCGAACCGGGCGTCGCCAGAGAAGCCATCTTCGGCCTGCCCCTGCGCCTGCCGGACGGCAGCGTACCCGAAGATCCCACGGACTGGTCCGCTCCCGACATCTTCGGCAGCCATCCCTTCGCGATGATGGGCGTGGCCGTGGACGACGCGCTGCGTCCCGTGGACGATACGGGCGCGCCGCGTCTGAAAAACGTCCACTTTGCGGGACGTTCCCTGGGCGGTTACGATTTCTCCACGGAAAAAAGCGGCAACGGCGTAGCGCTGGTCACGGGCTGGCACGCCGCGCAGCATGTATAAGGCAGGAACAGCTATGCCGACCAAGCAACATCCCAATCCGGACAAATGCATCGCCTGCACCACCTGCGTGGTGCACTGTCCCGTGGCCCGGGCCACGACCAACTTCCTCGGCCCCCGTATGATCGGCCCGGCCTACGAACGCTTTCGCCTCCTGGGTCTGGGCGAGGAAGAATCGCTCCACTACTGCTCCAATTGCAAAAACTGCGACATCGCCTGCCCGCATGACGTGCCGGTGTCCACATTCAACATGCTGGCCCGCGCCGAGCACTGCAAGGAACACCGTCCCCCCTTGCGGGACTGGGTGCTGGCCCACGGCGATTCGTGCCGGCCGCGCTCAAAAACGTCGGCATGCTCAATCCCGCCACCCGCGTTCTGCTGGATTGGCTGGGCATTGCCGCTCAAGCGCCGCTGCCCGAATTTGCGCCGCAAACATTCCGTGCGCGGCACAAGAATGTTTATCAGGGCAGGCATGAGCGCCGGGTCGTCTTTTTTCCCGGCTGTTTCATCGACATTTATGATCCCCAAACCGGACTGGACATGGTCTGGGCGCTCAACCGGGCGGGCTATGAAGTCATCGTGCCCGACGCCTTCGTCTGTTGCGGCCTGCCCATGATCGCCAACGGTTTTTGGGAGGACGCCCGAACCAACGCCGCCCGCAATATGAAAGAATTGCACCACTGGCAGCAGGAAGGCGTTCCCGTGCTCACGGGCTGCCCCAGTTGCGCCCTGATGTTCAAATCCGATCTTCCGGAATACTTTCCGGATACGGTGCAGCCCGGCCAGACCACCGCGCTGGCCGACGCCCAGGCGTTTCTCCTGGACTGTATAGAACGGGGCGAACTGCGCATTCCCAAAACCCCGTCCCCGGAAAATGCGCCGCGCCAGGTCGTCTATCATGCGCCCTGCCATCTGCGGGCTCAGGGCATCGGCTTGCCCGGTATGGAACTGCTCAAGAATCTTCCCGGCCTGACGACGGAAAATGCGGACGCCGGTTGCTGCGGTATTTCGGGAAGTTACGGTTTTAAAAAGGAAAAATATCCCATCGCTATGCAGGTAGGGTCGGCGCTCTTCGAAACCGTGCGGCACAGCGACGCCCCGGTGGCCGCCTCCGAGTGCGGCACCTGCCGCGTTCAGATCAAGCACGGTTCCGGAAAAGACTGTCTGCACCCCGTCAGTCTGCTGCGGCGGCATCTGGAACGCAGTCAGGACAAAATATAGCAAAATATAGAACAGTACGTATTCCATGCGTGAATTGCTCTGCAAGAAATTCTCTGCGATTCCTTGCCGCAAAATGCGAACAGGCCGTCGCGCAATTCACGCGTCACATGCTCTGAAGAGTTGGCGTTGTCCCTCGCCTGAAGTCGAGGGATTCCCGGTGGAAGCACTCCTGCGATTGTCCCCCTGAGCGGATTTCTGCTTCACTGAGACTGCCCGGAGGAACAAGGCTTGGTTTTCCCCGCAAACATTCTCGCGTGGGCAATATTGCGGGTACGCCCCGTCACCTCTTTTCCCAGGTTTCACTATCTCTCCACAGGCTGACACGGCAGGCCCTGCCGCCGTGTCAGCCTGTGGGCACATCAAAAGCAGAAAGGCAAAAATACCAGTCACGGTGCGCCGTAAAACCTCTCCATGAACGGGGAGATTTTACGGCGCGTTAGAGCATTTTCAGGTTGAAATGCGCTCTTGGGGGCTGCTCGCCCCCAAACC
>CASQEL010000089.1 GCA_949427775.1 uncultured Desulfovibrionaceae bacterium | reverse complement strand
CCGCACGCGGGCGAGCGCCTCGGCTTCGGTGAGGCCGAGACGTTCGCCCAATATGGCGTAAGGCCGGGGAGCAATGGGAAAATCCGTCTGGATGATGTCCAGCAGCTTTTTGTCGATGGCGTCCATGTCCATGGGATGCTCCTTCCGTCTGACAATGCTCTACCGCGCGCGGCGGTTCAACTCCGCAGTTTCTTCGGTTCATGGGTGCATAACGGCTCCGGCCCCAGGTGATCGCCGTTCATGCTCCAGGCACGGGCGCGGCAGCCGCCGCAGACCTTGTGGTATTCGCACACGCCGCATTTGCCCTTGTAGGCGGCCTGATCGCGAAATTCCCTGAAGTATCGGGAATTGCGCCATATTTCGGGAAACGGCGTCTCTTTGACGTTGCCGCAGTTCAGCTCCAGATACCCGCAGGGTTGCACCTGTCCCACATGGCTGATGAAGCAGAACCCCGTGCCGCCCAGGCAGCCCCGGGTCATGGCGTCCATGCCGAAGATGTCCGGCGTGACGGCCAGCCCTTCCTCTTTGGCCCGCTGGCGCATGATACGGTAGTAGTGGGGCGCGCAGGTGGCCTTGAGGTGCATGTCCGTGGTCTTGCGGAAGTCGTAGAGCCAGTGCAGCACGTCTTCGTATTCCTGCGCGCTGATGACCTGATCCGCCAGCCCGGCGGCCCGACCCATGGGCACCAGCAGGAAGATATGCCAGGCCACGGCCCCGATACGCCGGCAGAGCTCGAAGATATTCTTGAAGCCGGACAGATTGTTGCGGGTTACCGTGGTATTGATCTGGAAATCCACCCCGGCCTCTTTCAGGTATCCGATGCCGCGCATGGAGGCATCGAACGCGCCGGGCACACCCCGAAAGGCGTCATGGCCGGCGGCGTCTGCGCCATCAATGGAGATGGAGCAGCGTTCCACCCCGGCTTCCCTGATTTTGCGGGCTGTTTCCGGAGTGATCAATGTGCCGTTGGGCGAAAAGGCGCAGTGCAGGCCCTTGCTTTTGGCATAGGCGATCAGTTCGTACACATCCTCCCGCATCATGGGGTCGCCGCCCGTGAAGATGATGATCGGATTGCCGACCTGGGGGAAGGTGTCGATCAGCGCCCTGGCTTCGGCGGTGCTCAGTTCGCCGGGATAGGGAGCGGTATGCGCCTCGGCCCGGCAGTGCTTGCAGGCCAGATTGCAGGAACGGGTGACCTCCCAGGCGATCAGGCGGCAGACGGGAGAACCGTCGGGCAGGGTGCGCGCGGCGTGTCCCTGTCCCGGGTTGCCCCGGCCGTGCGCATGCCCGGCGGACTGCTCCCGCGTGTGCCCGCGCCCCGCGGGAAAACCGGGATGAGGCATTACTTCACCAGACCTTTTTTGAGCAGTTCTTCGGTAAAATAGCTGATGATCTGTCCCGCGCCCGCGCGTTTGATGCCCAGCAGGGATTCCATGATCACGGCTTCCTCGTTGATCCAGCCGTTGCGTCCGGCGGCCTTGATCATGGCATACTCGCCGCTGACCTGATAGGCGGCCAACGGCGCGTCAAAGGTGTCCGCCAGCAGCCGGATGACGTCCTGATAGGGACCGGCGGGCTTGACCATGAGAAAATCCGCGCCTTCTTCCAGGTCGGCCGCGGCTTCGCGCAGCCCTTCGCGGACATTGCCGGGGTCCATCTGGTAGGCCTTGCGGTCGCCGCACTGCGGAGTCGAATCCGCCGCTTCGCGGAAGGGACCGTAGAACGCCGAGGCGTATTTGACGGAATACGACATGATGGGCGTCTGGGTGAATCCCGCCCGATCCAGTCCGGCGCGCAGGGCGGCGATGCGCCCGTCCATCATGTCCGAGGGGGCCACGATGTCGGCTCCGGCTTCCACATGGCTCACGGCCGTGCGGGTCAGCAGATCCAGCGTCGGATCGTTGAGCACTTCCCCATCCGGAGTCAGCACGCCGCAGTGCCCGTGCGACGTGTACTCGCACAGACAGACGTCGGTGATCACCAGCAGATGCGGCCAGCGATCTTTCAGCAGACGCACGGCCTTCTGCACAATGCCTTCGGGGTTGTAGGCTTCACTGGCCTGAGGATCCTTGCGGGCGGGCAGCCCGAACAGAATCACGGCCGCCAGCCCCGTGTCCACGGCGGCCCCGACCTGTTTTTCCAGTTCAGCCGGGGAAAGCTGATATTGACCGGGCATGGCGCCGATTTCCTTGCGGAAATGCGTGTCCTCCGTTTCAATGACGAAATAGGGCATGATCAGATCGGCCGCGCTCAGGGGGGCCGTTTCCCGGACCAGCGCGCGCAGCTCGGGCGTGCGGCGCAGGCGTCTGCCTCTGTAGAATGTATCCATGACAACCTCTATTTGCTGATTTCTTCGTCCGTCAGGTAACAGGCCGGATCCTGCGCCCAGATGTCGCCGTAAAAGGCTTCGGCGCGGGCGCGGAAGTTGCCGCCGCAGATATTGAGGAAGCGGCAGGTGGCGCAACGTCCCTTGACGTGGGGTTTCTTGTCCTTGAGCATGTGCAGCAGTTCGATGTTCGGATCGTCCCAAATCCGGGAGAAGGGACGCTCCAGCACATTGCCGAACGTGTGTTGCCGCCAGAACTGGTCGGCGTGGACCTTGCCGTCCCAGGAAATGCAGCCGATGCCGCGTCCGGTGCTGTTGCCTTCGTTGAACTGGAGCAGTTCAAAGATTTCCTCGGCACGCCGGGGATCTTCTTTCTTCATGCGCATCCAGACGTATGGGCCGTCCGCATGATTGTCCACGGTGAGGATTTCCTTGGGCTTGCCCGCGTCGAAACAGGCGCGGGTTTCGTCCATGATCAGATCCAGCAGGGCGCGGGTTTCGGCGTGATCCAGGTCTTCCTTGATCAGTTCGGAGCCACGACCGGAATAGACCAGATGGTAGAAGCAGGCGCGCGGCACTTCCAGATCGCGCAGCAGCCCGAAAATGCCGGGCACTTCGCCCGCGTTGCGCTTGTTGATGGTGAAGCGCAGCCCTACCTTGAGACCTTCGGCCTGGCAGTTCTCAATACCTTGAAGAGCCTTGCGGAACGCGCCGGGCACGCCGCGGAAGTGATCGTGCACGGACTCCAGCCCGTCCAGGGAAATGCCCACGTAGGACAGGCCCACTTCCTTGAGTTCGCGGGCCTTTTCCTTGGTGATCAGTGTGCCGTTGGTGGAGATGACGGCCCGCATGCCCTTGAGCGTGGCGTGCTTGGCCAGTTCCGTCAGATCCTGCCGGACCAGCGGTTCGCCGCCGGAAAAAAGCATCACCGGCGCGCCGTAGGCGGCCAGATCGTCGATCATGGTTTTGGCCTGCTCGGTGGAAATGTCGTCCCGACCGTGTTCGTCCAGAGCCTGCGCGTAACAGTGCACGCACTTGAGGTTGCAGCGGCGGGTCATGTTCCAGACCACCACCGGCTTTTTATCGGCGGAAAATTGCAGCAGGTGCGAGGGCAGTTTGCCCGACCGGCGACCGTAACGCAGGGCGTCCGAAGGCTCCACCTGGCCGCAGTACAGCTTGGAAATACCGATCATGCGTCATACTCCGCTGCGATCCCGATCGGATCGCGCATAAAAGTTACTTTTCCACTATCCGTCGCAGCACGGCAAAGGCCTCGTCGACGCCTTCCGGCCTTGTGCCGCCCGCCTGGGCCAGATCAGGCCGCCCGCCGCCGGAACCGCCCACGGGAGCGGCCACCTCCCTGATCAGCGCGGGAGCCGTGAATCTGTCGTGCAGATCCCTGGAAACATACAGAATGAGGCTGACCTTGCCGCCTTCCGCGTCGGCCGCCGCCAGGCAGGCGATGCCGGAGGGCAGTTTGGAGCGCACGTCGTCCATCAGGTCGCGCAACGCTTTGACGGGCACGGAACCTACAGGAGCAGTCAACACCTTTATGCCGTTGATGTCTGTGATCCGGGACACAAGATCGCGCCCTGTGTTCGACGCGGCCTTTTCAGCGGATTTCTCCACGTCCTTGCGCAATTTTTTGACATCGGCCTGAAGGGCTTCCACGCGTCCGGCCAGCTCGCCGGGTTTGGCCTTGAGCAGGCCGCCGACGTGCGCCAGCTCGCGGCGCTGCGCATTGATCAGGGCCAGACTGTTCCAGCCGGTGGCGGCTTCGATACGCCGGGTTCCGGCGGCCACGCCGGATTCGGCCAGAATGAGAAAACATCCGGCCTGTCCCGTGGAGGAAAGATGGGTGCCGCCGCAGAGTTCCACGGATTCGCGGCAGTCGTCGCGGCCCACGGTGACCACGCGCACGCGGTCGCCGTATTTTTCGCCGAAGAGGGCCATGGCGCCCCCGGCCACGGCCTCGTCATGCCCCATTTCCGCCGTATGCACGGGCAGATCGGCCAGAATGGCCCTGTTGACGTCCCGTTCCACGGCGGCCAGCTCTTCGGGCGTCAGGGCGGCGATATGGGTGAAGTCGAAACGCAGGCGATCCGGTCCCACCAGAGAACCCGCCTGTTTGACGTGCTCGCCCAGCACCCGGCGCAAGGCCGCGTGCAGCAGGTGGGTGCAGGTGTGGTTGCGGGCCGAGGCCAGACGGTCGTTTTCGGACACGGTCAGGGTCACTTCCTGATCCGCCAGCAGACTGCCGGACGTGACGGAGACATGGTGAACGATCAGATCGGGGAAGGGTTTGAGGGTGTCGGTGACGTCGGCCGCCCCCGAGGGAGATGCGAGAACCCCATGATCGCCCAACTGGCCGCCGGACTCGCCGTAAAACGGCGTGCGCCCCGTCACCAGATAGCCCGCCGCGCCCGCGTCCAGATGGTCCGCGGACACGCCGTCCTCGTCCAGCAGGGCGACAATGCGGGATTCGCCGGTCAGCGAGGTATAGCCGGTAAAGGCCGCGCGCAGCCCTTCCTCATGCAGCGGGGCGAACACTGTCGCGGGCTCCTTGCCGTCGCCGCCCAACAGGCCGGAGTTTTTCCGCGCGGCGCGGGCGCGGGCTTTCTGTTCCTGCATATGGGTGTTGAAGCCTTCCTCGTCCACGGAGAAGCCGCGCTTTTCAGCCACGTCGTTGACGATGTCCAACGGGAATCCATAGGTATCATAGAGCTTGAAGCAGACCGCGCCGGGCACCATCCGCCGGTCGCTCCGTTCCAGCGCCGTCAGTTCGTCCTCCAGCAGGGCCAGACCTTTTTCCAGGGTCTGGCTGAAGCGTTCCTCCTCCTCCCGCACGGCCCGGACGATGAAGTCGGCGCTCTCCCGCAGTTCGGGAAAATCCTCTCCCATGGTGTCCACGACCTTGCGGGCCGTTTTGTGCAGGAAGGGTTCACGCATGCCCATCAGCGTGCCGAAACGCAGCGCGCGACGGATAAGCCGCCGCAGCACGTAGCCCCGGCCCTCGTTGGAGGGCAGCACGCCGTCGGCCACCAGAAAGGCCGCGGCCCGGCTGTGGTCGGCGATGACCCGCAGGGCGGTGTCCACGTCGTTGGTGTCGGGCGCGCTGAAACTGTAGCGCACGCCCGCCAGCGAGGCGGCGTACTGAATGATTTCCTGAAACAGATCGCAGTCAAAGTTGGAACGCTTGCCCTGACAGATGGCCGCGATGCGTTCCAGGCCCATGCCTGTGTCGATGGAGGGACGGGGCAGAGGTTGCCGGGGGCCGTCGGCGGGCTGGTTGTATTGCATGAAGACCAGATTCCAGATCTCCAGAAAACGGTCGCAGTCGCACTTGCCGATGCCGCAGTCAGGGCCGCAGGCCATGTCCGCGCCCTGATCGTAATGAATTTCGGAGCAGGGACCGCAGGGGCCCGTGTCGCCCATGGTCCAGAAGTTGTCCTTTTCTCCCAGGCGGGAGATGCGCGAGGGATCGATCCCGGTCACCTTCACCCACAGATCATGCGCTTCGTCGTCGTCTTTGTAGATGGTGACGTACAACTTTTCCCTGGGCAAACCCAACTCGCCGGTGACGAAATTCCAGGCGAAACGAATAGCGTCTTCCTTGAAATAGTCGCCGAAGGAGAAGTTGCCCAGCATTTCAAAAAACGTGTGGTGGCGCGCGGTACGGCCCACATTTTCCAGGTCGTTGTGCTTGCCGGAAACCCGCAGGCATTTCTGGGAAGTGGTGGCGCGGGTGTAGGCGCGTTGTTCCTCTCCCTGAAAAATTTTCTTGAACTGTACCATGCCCGCGTTGGCGAACAGCAGACTGGGGTCATCGCGGGGAATCAGGGGTGAAGAACGGACGATTTCGTGCCCGTGAGCATGAAAATATTCGAGAAAGCGGCGGCGTATTTCTTTGGCGGTCAGCACAGGCTCCTCCGTGCGGGCTGGATGGTTGGAGCAATTACATACGGAAATTGCTCTGGCGGCTGCGGGAAACCGATCCGGTCGAAATCATGCGGCGTCTCGCGGACGGCATTTTCATGAGGGCTGACCCTCGTCATCTTCCGGCGTGGACACGGGAGGCAGCGCGTCGTCCAGCGGTTCCCCCTCGTCCAGATCTTCGGCCGTGGGCACGAACTCTTTGGGATGCATGCCGAGATGCTCCACGACTTTGGCTTCGATGGCGTGGCGCAGCGCGTCGTTCTCGTCCAGCAGGGCGCGGACTTTTTCCCGGCCCTGGCCGAGTTTTTCGGAACCGAAGGCGAACCAGGAACCGCTCTGTTCCACAATCTTGGCTTCGATGCCGATATCCAGCAGTTCGCCGGAACGGGAAATGCCCTGTCCGTACAAGATGTCGAAAACGGCGCTGCGGAAGGGCGGAGCCACCTTGTTCTTGACGACCTTGACGCGGGTACGCGAGCCGAAGGCCTCTTCCTTGTCCTTGAGCGTCTGCACGCGGCGGATGTCCAAACGCACGGAGGAATAAAATTTGAGCGCGTTGCCGCCGGTGGTGGTTTCCGGGCTGCCGTATCCGGTCACGCCGATCTTCATGCGGATCTGGTTGATGAAGATGACCGACGTGCGGGATTTGTGGATGGTGCCGGTGAGTTTGCGCAGAGCGTGGGACATGAGACGGGCGTGACCGCCCACCTGGGATTCGCCCATGTTGCCTTCCAGTTCGGCCTGGGGAATGAGCGCCGCCACGGAGTCGATGACTACCAGGTCCACCGCGCCGGAGCGCACCAGCATGTCGGCGATATCCAGGGCCTGTTCGCCGTAATCGGGCTGGGAAATGAGCAGATCGTCCGTATTGACGCCCAGGCGGCGGGCGTAGGTGACGTCCAGGGCGTGTTCGGCATCCACAAAGGCGCAGGTGCCGCCCAGTTTCTGGCATTCCGCCACGATATGCAGGGTCAGGGTGGTTTTGCCCGAGGATTCCGGGCCGAAAATTTCCGTCACGCGGCCGCGCGGGATGCCGCCCACGCCCAGGGCCAGATCCAGGCCGATGGAGCCGGTGGGGATAACAGGCACATTGACGTGCGCATCGTCGGAAAGCTTCATGACCGCACCCTTGCCGTATTTGCGTTCGATGGTGGTCAGTGCGGTGCTGAGGGCTTCAGCGCGGGCTTCTTCGGGGGTCAACTGGGGTTTTTTGGCCATGCGGCGTCTCCATAGAGAGGGGGAATTTTTTCAGGGGGAGAAGTATACCTGAAGGTCCGGAGCGAGGCAACCGAAGGTGACGGGCCGGAAGACGGCCGATTCTCCGCCGCGTTCCATCCACATCACGTCCGGAGAGCGGCGATTCACTGTCATGCCGGAGATTT
>CASQEL010000088.1 GCA_949427775.1 uncultured Desulfovibrionaceae bacterium | reverse complement strand
GGGACTGAACAATCCGGGGGGGCATCATGCCCCCGGCGGGGGGTGGGGCGGAGCCACACATCTTTTGGAGCATTTCAACCGTGAACTGCCAGCGCGTCGAAAACATGACGGATTCGTTCCCCATATTCCTTTGCAAATACAGAACATCAGAGAAATGACCCCATTCTGGTGCGTATTTTGCATAAAGATGCGGGAATACGGCGGCAAGACAGGGGCTTTGCCGCCGCATTCCCGCACGTGTGCAGACAACAGGAACGGCCGCGCCGGAGAGGCGCAAGACGCGGCCGTTCCCCGCACACTTGCGGGAACGCGATCGAACGGAAGCGCTCTGTCCCCCGACGGCGGGAAACTTACAGAAACGTTTCCGCTTCCCTGCGGGCCGCGCATTTCCGGGCAAGAGCGTCCATCCGCGTCCGGAGTTGTTCTGTTTGTTCCGCCGGCAGACCGCGCGCGTCCACCGGACATGCCTTGACGCAGGCCATGCAGCAGAGACAGGCGTCCGGGGTCGTGACCGTAAAATGCTCGTCCTCAATGATGCCCACCGGACACGCCTCCACGCACGCGCCGCAGCCGATGCAGACGTCCGGAGTCACCTCCGGCACGAACGGCATGCTTCCATACGGCCGGTAGGGCGTGTTCCCGGTGATTTTCAGCGGGGACAGCGCGTCCGCGTCGGCCGCCGCGGCAAGTTTCCCGGCCACAGCCTGTCCGAAGGCGCAAAGAACCTCCCGATCGGCGGCGTCCGGCCTTCCGCTGCCCATCGCCGCATTGAGCGAGTGCTCGGCCACAAAAGCTCCGGCCGCCACGGGCACGAATCCGGCGGCCGCGGCCACGTCCGTCAGTTCCCGCAGGGCATCCTCATACTCCCTGTTGCCGTAGACCACTACCGGCGCCACCGGCGTGCGCGCGCCTTTCAACCGCGCATATCCGTGCAACGGCGCGGGTATTCTGCCGTAGTACACGGGCGCGCCCAGCAGCACGAGATCGTTCGGACCAAAAGACAGCGTAGCGTCACGCGCTCCGGGAGGCGTCAGATCATGTTCCCGCACGGGCAGTCCGCCCAACCCCCGGGCAATGGCCTTGAGCACCGCATGCGTCGAGCCCGTGGGACTGAAATACACCAGATGCACTGTCGTGATATTCATAGTTCGCTCCTTCGCGCCGTGGAGGCGCAACGTCTCCATACCACGCATCGCGGAAAAACGGGAGTGCCGCGTCGGGGAAACATTTCAACGCGGCGGCGCGTGCTCCGACCGCCCCACGGCCTGAGTCATCAGCATATGGGAGCCGTCGGAAAGCGGCCATTCGCCCTCGCGGGCGGTTCGCCGGATGCCCGCGCCAGGTCCGGAACACGTTCCGGAATATCTCCCCCACGGCGCTACAGACGATCCAGCACCCGACGCAGCGCGGCGGCCAGTTGCGGCCCGTGCGCGGGTTCATGCAGCGCGGTGACGCTGAAACGCAGTCCGGCCTGGCCTTGCGGCACGCTGGGATATCTGGCGGCCAGCGCGCATATGCCCTCGCGTCTCAAAAGCTCCCCGGCCCGCGCCGCGCGGCTCTCCTCTCCCAGAGGCGTCCAGATGATGTGGGCTTCTCCCCGGCGCGGGATGCCCTGCCGCTCCAGACAATCCCGAAAATGCGCGGCCAGTTCCGCCAGTCTTTGCCGCCGGGGCGCAAGACAGGGCCACAGCGCCGCCAGCCGGAGCATGCAGGCCGCGTGCGCCGGGGGCGGAGCCGTGGAATGCATGACGGCCGAAGCCAGATTTTCCAGAACAGTCCGGAATCCGGCGGGCAACAGCAGAAACGCGCCCCAAAAGCCCAACGCCTTGCCCAAAGTGCCCACCACAACGTCGGCCACGCCGCGCGAAAGCCCCTTTCCGTCCGGCCCCAGCGTGCCGACGGCATGGGCTTCGTCCACGATGACGAAGGCCCCATGTCGCGCCTTGCAGGCGGCCAGCGCCGCCATGTCCGTTACCGCGCCGTCCATGCTGAACAGCGACTCCGTAAGGATGACGGGCTGTGCGGCCGGGTCGGCCAACGCCGCCAGACGGCGGGAGCAGTGTTCCGGATCGGCATGGGCGAAGGTATGGATGCGCGCTCCGGTCAGAGGCAACGCCCGCCCCATGCTGGCGTGGATGCGCTTGTCCGCCAGGACCACATCTCCGGCATGCAGCAACCCGGTAAGGCAGGCCAGATTGGCCTGATAGCCGCTGGGGAAAAAAATCGCCTCCGGAAAACCGAACAGTTCCGCCCAGGCGGTTTCGGCCTCGGCCGCCAGGGCCCCATGTCCCCCGGCCAGACGGGATGCCGTGCCGGACGCGGGCCGACGGGCGAAACACCGGGCCACTTCGGCGCGCCAGCGGGCGCAGCGGGCCAGGCCCAGGGTGTCATTGGAAGTAAAGTTGAGCAGCCTGCGCCCGTCCAGCACGATCCACGGCGCGTCCTCCGGCGGACAATCGGCGGCGGGCACGACGCAACGCCGCTGTCCCTGTCGCTCCAGCGCCGCCAGACGGTCGGCCAGACGATCCCTCAAGAGGGTACGGGAAAATTCCGAAGGCATGGAAACAGCTCCAGATAACGGCGGCGGGCGGCATCGGCCCGCGCGGAGTCCGGAAACGGCCGGACGCCGATGTGCAGCAGCGCGTGCAACAGCGGTTGGCCGGAAGGAGAACGCAGCGACGTGTCGTACTGGGCCGCGCCTTCCGTGCTCACCAGCAACCGGGCGTCCAGAAGGCAGTCCCCGTCCGGCCATGGGTCGTCCGGGAGGAGCCGTTGCGGCGCATTCCCGGCCTCGGAAAAAACACGGGCGGCAGCGGCGGGCGACGCCGGGACGGCGACGGGGAATGCCGAAGACGCCGCCGTTGTTCCCGCCGTCAGGCGCTGTACGGAAAGGAGAAACGCCTGCTGTCCGAACTCGCGCCGCCAGCGCTGGTGCAACGCCGCCAGTTGCGCCAGAGCTTCCAGCCCTTGCCACAGAGGCGCCGGGAACCGGCTCGACAGCGTATTCTTCCGCTCCGGGAGACGCTTGCCCCCCGTGGGGCCGGATTGGATGCGCGACGGGACATCCCCGACTGCGCCGTGCCCGAAATCCGCCGGTTGCCCTGCCGGAAAAGCACAATTCCGGGGACAACGCGCGGCTGCTGAAAACCGGCGCGCCGCGCGGATTTCCTCCTTTCCCAAAGCCAGAATCCGATCCAGCAGGACGAAGCGCGGCGGCAGATCCGCCGGATCGGGCAGGTGCGAAAGCGTCATCCCGCCAACCTCACGATCAACGCGGCGTTCTGCCCGCCGAAACCGAAACTTTCCAGCAAGCCGATCCGTCCGGGCAGGGAACGGCGCTCGCGAACGAAATCCAGATGGGAGGAACAGGGCGTTCGCAGGTTACGGACGGCCGGGATAAAGCCCGCCTTCGCCGCCGCCAGCAGCAAAACCAGTTCCAGCGCCCCGCAGGCCGCCGCGCCGTGGCCGATCCACGACTTCAGGGCCGTGACGGCGGGCCGGGCGTCGGCGAACACCGTTTCCAGCATCCGGGCTTCCGCCTGATCGTTCAGCACAGTGCCCGTGCCGTGGGCGGCCGCCCAGTCGACGGCGGCGGGCTCCAGCCCCGCGTCGCGCAACGCCCCGCGCACGGCCGCCGCCGCGAAACGTCCTTCCGGGTCCGGCGCGGTGAGATTGCCGCCGTCCAGCGAGGCCCCGAAACCCAGCAGCTCCGCCAACGGCGTCACTCCCCGTTCCCGGACCCGCGTTTCGCTTTCCAGGACAAAAGCCGCCCCGCCCTCGCCGGGAACAAAACCGCTCCGATCCGCGTCAAACGGGCGGCTGACGCTCTCCGGAGCCGGAGGCGCGTCAGGTCCGGCATGGCGATACATGGCCCGCGCCCGGGCGTAGCCCAGCAATCCGCCCGGCGAAAGCCGGGAATCTCCGGCCGCCGCCAGCGCCGTGTCGGTCAGACCGAAACGGATGCGGCGCATCCCCTCGCCCAGCGCCTGGAGTCCCGCGGCGCAGGCCGTGGTCAGCACCAGCCCTTCGCCGTGAATGTCCAGATGGCGGGCCAGCGCCGCGCCGCCCATGTTGGGCAGCCAGCGCAGCAGCCACAGCGCGTCCGTGTCCGTGAGCGGGCCGCCGCGGGCGACGGCCGATACGCCGGGGTCCATGTCCAGCATGGGGCCGGTCGCCGTGATCAGGGCCGCGTGCGCGGGCAGCGCGTCCGCAAACCCCGCGTTCCGGGCGGCCCGCAATCCCGCGCCCAGCATCAGGGCGGCCCCCCGGTTCAGATAGCGACGCCGACGCCAGCGGGCGGCGCTCGTGCCGTCCAGCGGCGCGGGATCGGCGGGACAGCAGACCGCCCCCTCCAGCACGGGACTCCGGACAAAGGATGTCCTGCCGCGCGTCAGAGCGTCCAGCACGGATTCCTCCGTCGCGCCCAGCGGCGTGACGCAGCCCATGCCGGTAATGAAGACACGTTCAGCCGCGCCGCGCATGGTCAAGGTAGGCGGCGACGTCGCCCAGCGAAAGTTGCGGACCGCTCTCTCCGGCCAGCCAGGCGGCCGCCAGGCCGGTCAACCGTTCCGGCGCCAGATGGGGAAATTCCGGCCCGCACAGCGCGGCGATCTCCGCCGCCTCCGTATGGCCTTCCCGTTGCAGGCGGGCGAAATGGAACTCCAGCGAACGGAGAAACGCCGCGTTGTCGTTCATGTTCACCCCGCAGGCCCGCGCCAGGCCGGTGCTCAGTTCCAGCAAGTCGATGGATTCGCAGGGCAGATCCAGCATCAACCGGGTTTCGGCGGTCAGTTCGGCCGGATCGCATTCAAAAATCGCCGCCGTCAGGCGACGGACAACGTCAAGATTGACGGAATCGGACATACAGGCACTCCTGAATGGCGCAGTCACAGATGGGGGGAAAGGGATTCGTCTCCTGCCGTGGGGCGTGGGGGCGCGGCCCGCCGCCTTCCCCGGCGGCATGCATCCTGTTCACGCGGGCTTCACCGCATGCAAGCCTCCGTCCAGATTCAGCGTGACGGCGTTGAAGGCGCAGGCGTCTTCGGAAAGCAGAAACAGCACGGCGGACACCACTTCCTCCGGCCGGACGCACCGCCGCAACGGCGAGATCCCGCGAACTTCCGGACGCTTCGCCAGAAAGGCCGCGCCCCGCCCCGCGTCCAGCCAGCTCACCCGCAGCGAGCAGGTCGTGACGCCGCGTCCGCCCAACTCCACGCCCACGCTGCGGTACAGGGCTTCTCCGGCCAGCTTGGCGGCAGCGTACCACCCCTGCCCCGGCGCGGGACGATCCGCCGCCCCGGACGACAGAAAAACGCAGCGCCCGGCCCGTCGGGACAACATGCTCCGGGACACGGCCGCCAGACAACGCGCCCGCAACGCGATATCGTTGTCGGCCCAGCGCCGCACTTCCTCCGGCGCGGCCGCGCCCACCAACGCCTCGAAACGGGAATGGAGCAGATCCACCATATGGCGCGGCGGCGCTCCCAGGGCGGCGGCGCAACGCTCAGGCAGCGTTTCCGGCGGCGCGGCGTCGTGCAGTTCCAGGGGAATGACCGGCGCGGATGGCAAAATCATTGTCCCGCCGCCTTCTCCGGCGGGCGCGGGCGCGTCCTGAAGGTCTTCGGCCCGACGCGCCACAGCCGCAACGGGAATGCCGCAACGGGTCAGCGCCGCGGCCAACAGGCGGCCCAGCGCCGAACCGCCGCCCAGCAGCAGCGCCGGGCCGTCGGGGATAGCGCGCGTGCATTCAGCCATACAGTTCTCCGGTCGCCAGACGGCGGCCCGCCGCATCCCGCAGCGCGCACCGCAGTATCGGACCGTCGGGCGTCCACCCACGCTCCAGCGTGTAGGCATAGCTGCCGGGCCGCACAAAGTGCCGAAAACGAAAATTCCCCGCGCCCGCGGGATGAAACTCCGGACAACGGCGGCGGGCCTCCTGAAGAAAGGCATCGACAAGCAACGAGCCCGGCACCACGGGATCGCCGGGAAAATGATCCGCGAACACCGGATGATCGGCGGGAAAATGCATGACGCCGGAAAGAGCGTCCCGATCAGCGCTCATGCGCTCTACCCCGGCGCTCCGATCGGCCGCACGAACACCGCCGGATACTCCTGATTGCCCTTGGGGCCCTTGATGGCCGAAGGCACCACGCCCCGGCACTCCAGCCCCAGTTCTTCCCGGCAAAAGGCCGTCACCTTGTCCACGGCCGTCTGACGCACGGCTTCGTCGCGCACCACGCCCTTGTCGGTCTGGTGCGGCCCCACCTCGAACTGCGGTTTGATCAGCGCCACCACCAGTCCCCCCGGCCGCAGCCGGCGCACGCAGGGCGGCAGCACCAGCGTCAGGGAAATAAAGGACACGTCGGCCACGATCATGTCCACCGGCTCGGGAATCAGATCTTCCGGGGCCGTGCGCAGGTTGGTGCGCTCCATGTTGATCACGCGCGCGTCGGCGCGCAGACGCTCGTGCAGTTGCCCATGTCCCACATCCACGGCGTAAACGCGCGCGGCCCCGTGTTGCAGCAGACAGTCCGTAAAGCCTCCGGTGGAAGCTCCGGCGTCCAGGCAGACCGCCCCCGCCACATCAAGCTGAAAGTGTTCCAGAGCCGTCAGCAGCTTGTACGCCCCCCGGCTGACGAAACGCTCCCGCCCGGCCAGACGGAACACCGTATCCGCCGGGTACGGATGACCGGGCTTCTCCACCCGCAAGGGCTGGAGCGCGGCGTCTCCGGCAAAGACCTGCCCGGCCATGATCAGACGCCTGGCCTGCTCGCGGCTCTCGGCCAACCCCTGCTCGAACACCAGTTGATCGGCGCGGCAACGGGGAGATTTCCGGGATTTGGGGATGGTTGAAGAATGAGATGCGGACATGGGGTTTACTGGTAGCGTGTTTCGGGAGCGGACACAAGATGCGCGCGGTAGGGAATCAGGGCAAAATCACCTAACTCATTCCATCTGCAGGAGTCCCGACTGTTGCATGAGGCCGAAGGCAAATTCCGGAAACATGAGAGCTTTGCGGGCCGTGGATTTCAGGGGCTTTTTGTCGGCCCTGGCCGAGCGTGGAAGGTCCAGGCACACTTTACGGATCGTGGTAAAATTTTTGGCCGGATGGTCTTTGCGAGAACGGTTATCGTCCTCGTCAAAAACGACATCCGGAACATGGTGCAGCTTGTTTTCAATCTCCCAATGCGCGCGGATGGTTTCCCCATGCCGGCGGGCGTTCAGACTTTGACTGGTAATATAATACCGGTACTCCTGACATTGTTTTCCCTGTCGGAGAACAACAGCGTTGGCACGAACCACACTTTTAAGACCGGGGAACTTTTTCAGCGCCTCAACAGGATAAACAGAGGCATCTATCCCGATAACGGAACGGTCCTCAATCCTTCCATGCCCCTTGTCGTGTTCCTGCCGGACATCGACTCCTTTCTGAACAGGATTCTTTTCCATATATTTAAAAAGTTCCACAACCTCCTGAAAGGCCTGGGGTTGATTGCGTTTAAGCGCAATCATGTAATCAGCTTTCCGTTTCAGAAAAGATTTTACGATTTCTGTTTGACATCCCATGGCATCTATAGTGACTGTTGCTTCTTTTAGAGCAGTTCACGGTTGAAATGCTCCAAAAGATGTGGGGCTCCGCCCCACA
>CASQEL010000087.1 GCA_949427775.1 uncultured Desulfovibrionaceae bacterium | reverse complement strand
CTACACGGCCCGGAAAAGTGACCTGGGCGTGGCCGACTATACGGATCTCCTGGAATTCCTGCTCCGGCGTCTGCGCGAGACGCCCGACGCCCCCCGGCGCTGGGATCATGTACTGGTGGACGAGACGCAGGACCTTTCGCCCCTGCAACTGGCCGTGCTGCGCGGACTGCTGCCCGAGGACGGCGCGGGCTTTTTCGGCATCGGAGATCCGGACCAGGCCATCTACGGCTTCCGCGGCGCGGAGGCCGACGTGGTGGCCGCCCTGCGGCGACACTGGCCGGATCTGGAAGTGCTGCGCCTGCACGAGAGCTACCGCGCCGTTTCCGGCGTGCTGGACTGCGCCAACACCCTGCTGGCCGGACAGGGCCGCTGCGGCCGCCTGTCCTCCCACCGTTCCGGCCCGGCCACCCTGCATCTGTTCAGCGCGCCCACGGACGAGGCCGAGGCCCAATGGATCGCCACGCAAATCCGCCGCCTGCTGGGCAGCATGTCCCACACCCTGGCCGACGCCGCGCGCCGCAAGCGCGGCGGACGACGGGACGCCCTGGGGCATCTGGAGGAAAGCTCCTGCACCCCCGGCGACATTGCGGTACTGGTGCGCCTCAAGGCCCAGATGGGACCGCTGCGCCGGGCGCTGCTGGCTCAGGGCGTGCCCTGCTCCGTGCCGGAGGAAGAGGGCTGCTGGCATAATCCCGGCGTGGCTCTGCTTTTGGCCGAGGCGGAACGCCGTCTGGGCATCGGTGACGGAACCCTGCCCGACGCGGAGCAGGTGATCCGGGAACGCCTGGGCGCGCCGGACGCCCCCGCCGCGACGGCCTCCACGGCCCGCACGCGGGAGACGGACGCACTGTTGGCGGCCTGTCCCGCCGACATCTGGGAGCGCGGTCCCGCGCGCCTGACCGCCGCGCTGCCGCCCAAAGCGCCCTTTGACGCCCTGTTCCGGAAAAGTGCGGCCCTGCGCGAGCTGCAACGCCTCTGGAGCGCGGCGGGCGGCTGGTCCGCCCTGCTGACCCGGATCGGCTTCATGCGGGATCAGGAACAGGTCCGGGCCGACGCCGAGCAGGTGCAGATCATGACCCTCCACGCCTCCAAGGGACTGGAATTCCGCTGCGTCTTCCTGCCGGGTCTGGAGGACGGGCTGCTGCCCCTGCAACGGCAACGCCTGTTCCGCCCCGCGTCGGACGCCGCCGGACCTGACGCGCCGCCCGACGACGAGGCAAACGCCGAAGAGCGCCGCCTGCTCTACGTGGGACTCACCCGCGCCGCCGAAGCCGTGTTCTGCAGCCACGCGGCCCAACGCACGCTCTACGGCGCCGCGCTGCGCCTGCCGCCCTCGCGTTTTCTGCCCGCCCTGCGGGAACACTGCCGGACTTCGACCCTGGTGCGGCGCACGGTCACGCGCAAGGAGCAGCTTTCGCTGATGTGAAGCCCCGCCGCCCTGCTCCCGGCCCCGCCGGAACACCCGCGGCATCCTGTGCGGGACGAAGGCCGCCGCGAAGGCTGTTCCCTATTTTTTGCCGCTGCCCCCGGCGTTTTTCCATACTGTCGCTATGACTCCGGCAGCCTCTCCAAAAGCCCTCAGGGATGTACGAGCCGCCTGAAAAAATTGCGTTTTAAACACCGGGTATCTGACGCAAACATCCGTAAGCAGAAACAGGCACACCGGAATGAATCCCATATACCACAGCACAAAATTCATATGCGTGTGTATGTAACTGTGGGCCTTGCCCAAGATAAACCAGGACAAGGGAATGGAGGCGGCATAGAAGAGGAAAAAGAGATTCCGGGTCAGCAGCCGATCCCGCATCCGTTTCTCCCAGAGCAGGGCTCCCAGAGACGGCAGCAGACAGACAAGGAAAAAAGCGGCGCCGAACAGGCCGGGAACAAACGCAAGAACCCGCGTCTTCCATTGAAATATATACATCCCCACAACGGTAAGAGGAGACGCTGTCAACGACGCTCTATGTGGGGGAGAGAAGGCGCTCGGATCGCCGTAGGTGCGCCGCAACACGTCTTGTTCAAAAATGTTTGCAAGTCCGTGCAACACCGTGTCGCCACGCATGTTCGCATGCAGCAGCAATGCGCACAAAAATCCCAGACATCCAAGACCGCAGACGATGCTGAAATATTTTACGCACGCAATTCGGGAAAGCCGGGATGGTTCCATAAAGACTGACAGCGCGAACGGCATGGCGGCGAGCAGAATAATACTGGACAGATATTCATAACCACAGAGGGATTTGATGAAAAATGCCGCAAAAATGCATCCCGCGCAGATCCATTTTCCTTTGCATGAATGGATATACTTGTAATAATACAAAGAAAACAGTGCCGGAAGATACCAGGTAAAAGGCACCCAGTACAGATTTCTGGCAAACGAAACCACCCAGGGGGAAAATATTGTGGCCACAGCAAAACACATTCCCAGGCGCGGCACGATGTTCTCATACTCCCAGGCGATCAACAACAGCGCCAGGGACAACGCCACGGCATTGAAAATATAAAAAATCTTGATGCTTTTCAGATTCAATGTATTGAAAAGAAAAGTAAAAATCTTTCCCTGAAGTCCTACCTGACTGACGTAGCCGGCCGTGACAAATTCTCCGGGGATGACGGATTCTCGTTCCATGACATGTTCAAAAGAGTCGCTTGACAGTACTCCAGCGTAAAAGTCAGACGAACTTTGATCTTGACTTCGACGAATAAAACCAAGATTGGTCGCCATCGGGACGCCATATTTTTCGGAGAAAATCTTTCCGATTACCAATGCTTCAGAATCCCACTGGAATGTTCGAAAGAAATCCTTGTCGGCGACACGGAAATTTCCATAAAAAACGCAACATCCCACCAGAAAAAATATTCCGAAAACGATGCGTTTCCGCAGCGAAGTCATACTCCCCTCCAATATTGCTTCACTTGAAAAAAACATACAAAAATCTGCCCGCGTACCGCGAGGCGTTGTCCGCAGTTTCCTGACTGAAAGCGGCATGAGCTCATTTGCCGGCCGTCACTGTTCAAACATGCTCCCCTCCACGAATGCGGGAGAATTGAGCGAATCCGCCTCAGGATATGCCCAGCGCCGTCCGCCAGAGGGAGGTTTGCCGGGACAGCGGCGTGGCAATGCCCCGCAACCCCTCAAAAAGGTCATATACATTGTCGATCTTGCTGCCCATGACAGTGTATACCTCGCCGAGTTCCGGATGTTTTCGGCAAAAAATAGGACGTCCGTCATCGGATTCATTCCTGATGAGCACCGTTTTGACCTCAAAGAGCGATCCGGTGCGGGTAAGCTCCAATTCAGGCATGAAACGCCGGACATCCCGGTACATATAGGGGAAGCGGGATGTTTTGCGGTAGGCGTCAAGCACGGCGTGACCGTCCGGACAGGGGGATGCGTCCCGCCAATTGCAGTGCGGCGTGTACCGCACATGGGACAGTGTGCATGAACGGAGACTCGGATACGGCATGATTGAGAAAAACGGTCCGTCCATGACGGTGACGGCAAGCCCCCGCAGCAGTTCCGGGGGGTTCACAAGGGCCATTTCCGTGATTTCGTGCTTGAGAGCGACGATGGGAATACCCGATGCTTCCAGAAAGCGGTTAATGCGCGAATAGGTGCAGTTGAAAACATGCCCGGCCTTCACTGTTCCCACGCTTGTTTCCACGCAGGTTCCGTCGCCCTCTTTGCGGCAGGAGAACGCTTCGGTTTCCATGCGGAGATCCACGCCCGTCACCTCCAGACGCTCCTGAAGAATCGTGCGCAGCACGTCGTGATCGAAGGCGTACTCGCGCACGGCAAAGACGTCTTCGATCAACGCGGGATTGAACAATGATTTCCGGCTCTTGTCCGCCGGTTTTATAGGAGCGTCGAGCTCCTTGTACATACGCCAAAAGCGCCGGGCGTTCACCTTGCTGCCCTCGCGCGCCACAGCGTACAGCATGGTGAAATCATCGACCACGGCTTTGCGGAACTCGTACACGAACCTGGGAAAATTCATAAGCGAACGTATCGCCGTGGTGAGGCTGCGCGGGTAGTGAAAGCCTGTATGCACGCGGGCCTGGTTGACGGCCGAGGCTCGCCCCATAATCCCGGCCTCCTTCTCCAGCAGCACAACGGAATACCCATGGCCGCGCAGGTACAGCGCCAGGCAGCAGCCGTAAAAACCGCCGCCGATAACCATGACGTCGCAGACGTTCCCGCTCATGGATGGTACTGTCCCAGACAGGTCTTCACCAGAACGCGCAACAGATCGACCGTCCCCCGGATGGGGCTGATCTTTGTGGGAACGGCCCCTTGCGCCGGATACCTGCGGGTAGTGGGAATTTCCCGCGCCGCATATCCCAGTTGCGTGGCTCGCACGGAGAGGTACGCCAGGAGTTCGTAGCCGCGGAAACAGGCGCGGAAGGGACGGACACGCTCATCAAGAAGATAGCGTCTGCTGTAACCGCGGAATCCCTGCGTCGTGTCCGTGAACCAGTGGCGCGCGCTCAGGCTGACCAAGGGCGCATGCAACAGCCGGATGGCCAACAGGCGCAGGAGCGGCGCGTTGACGCTTTTACCGCCCGGCACGAAGCGGGACGCCTGCGCATAGTCTACGCCCGCGTCCAGCGCCTCCAGAAAGAGCGGGACGGACTCCACCGAATCTTTGCCGTTGCCGTCTATGGTGATCAGGCCCTCATAGCCCTCGATCAATCCCCAAGCATACCCCATGCGCAGTTGCGCCGACAAGCGCCCCGCCCCCGTCTTGGTGAGCAAGGCCGTTACTCCCGCCGCCTTGAGCAACCCTCTCTCCAGAGATCCGTCCGTACTGCCGCCGTCCGCAAGCACGATATCCACCTGTTCGGGCAGTCCCGCCTCGCTGATCCGCCGCAGTTGACGGCGGATGCGCTCGCCTTCGTTGATAACAGGAATAATCAGGGCGTAGCGTGCGTTTTTTGGACCGAAACGCTCCTCTGCAAACGCGGGAACCTCCCAGGTATCGGGAAACCGCGCGCTCATGAACGCGCTCCGTAAACGGCCAACGCCGTGTCGAGCGCCTGTCCCAGCACAGACAACGGATCGGGGCCGTCAGGGGCCTTCATCTCAATGGATACCGTCCCCCGATATCCGATCCGCCTCAGCATGGAACACAAGGCGGTATGAAACCTTTCGTCCAACATCGTCAGCGGCTGCAGAAAAGGTCGGCTGAGATGCACATGGGCCGGAAGAACTCCGGCGGACAGCAATACATGTTCCATTTCTTCCGGAGTTTCACCGTTCATCTGCATCACTCCCGCGTCCAACTGCAACCCAAAGCCGGGATGGTCCACCGCCCGGACCAGTGCCGCCGCCTGGGCATGAGTGGTGATCCAATCGCAGCCGTAGTCCTCGGCGTTGGCCTCAATACACAACACGCACCCCACAGCGGCGGCATCATCCGCCACCTCTCTGAAAAACATCACGGCGTCGGAAAAGGCTTCATCCTCGGACAATGCGCCGCGCAGACGGTTTTTCGGAGATCCGAACACCAAAGCGGCAACGCCTAGGCCCGACGCCACGCGAAACACGCTGCGCAAATACGCTGCAAGCTCTCGCCGCTGTTCCGCAGTGCCGAACAGCCGCAAATCCGGCCTGCCGAACAGCAACGCCTGCATGGCGGTCAAGGGCAACTCTCTGTCTTCCCAAAATGCCCGTTCGGCCGCGATCCGTTCCGGGGTCAGAGCGGGCAACGGAACGTCAAAAAGGCCCGGAGACGCCTCTACGGCCTCCGCGCCGTGTTCCCGCAGCAGCGCCGCCACGGCCATACGCCGTTCCCGCCGCCAGGCAATGGAAGAAAATGCGCAGCGCATCAGTCCCTTTCCGCCTCTTCGCGGGACACAAACGCGGCGATGCGCGTCAATACTTCCCCGCCGTCCTGCATATAGGGGCCTGTTTTCCCCCACAGTCCGGCATGAACGGTGCGCATGTCGTACGCGGCGGGCGCCTGCTCCGGCCTGTTGTCGAACGTCTTTCCAAAAGCCTGCGCCGCCATGTCCCTGACGGTCACGGGTTCCACGGCAAAGTGGATGCAACGCAGATCGGCGGCGCAGGCTTTCCGGCAATCGACAGCCACAGACGACAGATCGTAAAACTGAAACCGACTGTCCGCATGAATATTTTCCACTTGATGGTTATGAAGCAAATCGTAGATCGCGTTTTTTTTCAGCCCCTCGCCGAACAATCCGGGAAGACGAACAATGGTGTGAACATCAAAATGCCGACGGATGAAATCCTCCACCTGCAGGCGGTGCAGTCCGTACGGGTGCAGATTCTCCCGTTCCGGAACCGTTGTTTCATCCACGCCCCGGGGATGAGCGAATACGTCCACCGTGGAAATCAGAACAAAGCGATCGCACCGCACCGTGCCCAGCACATCAAGCAACGGAGCGATGCCCGCCCAATCCTCCTCCGGGTGGCTGTTGGCCCACCATTTGACGGCCCGCACGCCGGCGCACCAAATCTCATCATAGCGTTTCCCACGCAGTTCCTGAATAGAGAAGGAATTATAGGTTGCCGCGAAAGAGCTCTGGCGCAACAGATTGCCGCCTACAAAACCTGTGTAACCGATAAGCGCATTGTTCATGGTTTATCCGTGATGTTCAGTTCATTAAAAGAGCTGATGCAGTCGCTGCGTGAAATATCACGCATAATGGTGAAATGTGTATGATTTGTGTGATTGAGATGATTTGCCAGAATGCATGAAAACACAAACAACGCAAAAAAAAGCACCCCGAAAAATATACTTGACGTCAATGATGCTGTTGTCCATCCCGGTTGAACGAAAGAAACAAAAAATTGTACCATGATGATATACAAGATATAAAGAGCATTGCCGAGACAACAGCCCAACGATAGCCATGCCGTCAGCAACAACAACCTGTGCGGCACGGAGCCTATGATATCGAGGCTTTCACCGAGGCGTCGCCACAAACGCCCCATGCCGTGTCGTCGCCGGTACGCGCCCGCTATAGTTCCGTTGCGGAATCCCACAGACGCCAACAGCAGTTTCAGGTAGCTTTTGCCCATGCTTCCGGCATTGATGGTATTGAGCAGCGTGCGGCTGTAGCATCCTGTAGCGGACAACGCGCTGTTGAGAGAATATCCCGTCAGTTTTCTGAGAAAAGCGGAAAAACACCAACTGGCAAGTCCATACAAAGTGTTTTTTGTACCGCAGTACGTCAATCCGGTAAATTCGTTACCCTTGATATTCGCTTCCAGAAGCACGGGAATACACGCCGGATCAGCTTCTTGCGGATCAAACAGCACCAGTTGATCGCCGATACATTGCTCAAAGGCTTTTTCCCGAAGCACTGTTTCCGACGCCATATTGTTGAGGACGATGCAGCGTGTGTTGGGGAACCCCAACAACGTCCGCTCAAGGGTCGTCACTTCCTCAACAGGATTGGCGATGACCAGAAGTTCATAGTAGGGAAAATGGGCGGACAGGACGGAGGACACGGCCTCCAGCGGCAGCGCCTCTTTTGTCCCCGCGTACAGCAAGGCCACACTGACGACAGTATTGGAAAAATCCGCCATCAGCGCACCCCCACCGTGAGCGAGGATGGGCAGGTTACCCTTCTGTCACATGCAAAGCTGACTAGAGAGAGAGAGAGAGAGAGAGAGAGAGAGAGAGAGAGAGAGAGAGAGAGAGA